>CAXTOE010000137.1:0-6941 GCA_964245685.1 uncultured Acetobacteraceae bacterium
CGCGAGGCGGGCGGATCGGGTTCGAGCAGCTCCTCAACCGTCATGCGCCGCAGCCGCAGCACCACGAAGTCGGCCGGCCCGTCCAGGATATAGTCGTAATCCTCCGCCAGCACCGACAGCCAGTAGCCGACACCCTGCCGCTCGGTCAGGATCATCGGGTCCGACGTGCTGACCAGCAGCCCCTGCTTCAGCGCCAGCTCGGCGTCGGGGCCGTTGGTGACGTGATAGAGATAGGCATCGGCGCGGTCGGTCGCCCGGAGATTGCGCGGATCGACCCGCTGCAGCAGCACGTCGTGCGGATCGAGCAGGCGCGGCTCCGGATCGGGCGGCGATGCCGGCTCCGGGACGATCTCGGCTGCCGGCGACGATGCGGGCGGTTCGGCATCGGCGATGTCGTCGTCGACCCGGTCTTCGGCGGCTGGCTCGTCATCGACCGCGTCGTCGGGTGCTGCCGCCTCCGCCGGCTCGAACAGGTCGTCCTGCGGCGTCGGCCTCGGGCGCGTGCGCCTTGCCGGCGCGGCGTCCTGAGCGGCCGCGTCCGCGGCGACCACATCCTCGGCTTCCACCCCCGGGACCGCCGCTTCCGTGGGCGCCGGCTCCGCCTCGAACGGTAGCTCCTCGGTCTGCAGCTGGCTGCGTGCCATGCGCGCACGGGCGCGGCCGATACGCCGCTCCAGGTCCTTGCTCATCGTCGCTCCCGGCGTGGCCGCGCCGACCGCACGCCAGTACAGCGCGATCGCTTCCTGAGGATCGCGTGCGTCGCGCACACGACGCAGCACCCTGCCGCTCTCGTCCTCGATGCGAAACACCCGCCGGTCGAGCCGGCCGGAGGCTCCATCCATCCGCGCCCGGACCCTGCCGCTGCTGTTCGGCGCTACCACATCCATGCCCGGACCCACATCGAGGTTGACCCGTCCGAACCGGCTGACGATCGACCGGCAACGCCGGCCGGCCGGGGCTGCTGCTCGCGGCGCTTCTATCGTCCCGCCCGCCTGTGCGTCAACGCGCTGCGCCGGCTTCCTCGTGCCGTCTCAGGCGGCGAGGCATGACCGACAGCCGCCGCGATCGGTCACGTGCCGGCGCGGCGAGCCAGCAGTTCGAGCTCGATCTGCATGTCCGCCACGTCGAAGCTGCCCACCAGATGCAGGGTCGCGGCCGGCCGGGCGTCGCCGAAGGCGTCGCGGAGCAGCGGGAAGCAAGACGGGAAGCCGTCCGCATCGTGCATCAGGTAGGTCACGCGCACCACGTCCTGCATCGACAATCCGGCCGAGGCCAGAGACGTGGCGCCGTTGCGCAGCGCCTGCCGGCACTGCTCGGAGAGGTGACGCGAGAAGCGGCCGCGGTCAGGGTCGAACCCCGTCACCCGGCGCAGCAGCACCTCCGGCTGCCGGCCGCGCGACTGCCGGCGCTCGATGGTGACGGGTGCACGCGCAGCACGAAGCAGGCGGTCCTGACCCTCATCGTGGCCTGATCTCTGCTTGGCGAGCATCGTGACGACGTCTCCTGCGTGCGCAGGTCACAGTTGCGTCACAATTTGGCGAAACTCAATCTTTTTTAGCATGTCGGCGAACCGTCTCGACGCTGGTCTGAAAGTCGCGACGGGAAGCGGATTGATTCCATTCGTATCCCGCCTGCTCTAGGATCGCCCGGTGAGGACCCGGATCCACGCCAGCTGTGCGGCACGGGACGATGCCGGCGTGCTGCTGCTCGGTCCCTCCGGCTGCGGCAAGTCCGACCTGCTGCTGCGGCTGATCGACCGCGGCTTCGTGCTGGTGGCGGATGACCGGGTCGAGCTCGAGCAGGGCTTGGCGGCACCGGCGCCCGGACTGGAGGGGCTGGTAGAGATGCGTGGCCTCGGCATCCTGCGTCTCGCGCATCGGGCACCGGTCCGGCTGGCGCTCGCCTGCGAGCTGGGCGGGTGCCCGCCGCGGCTGCCGGAGCCGGTGTGGCACGCGCTCGGCGTGCCGATGCTGCGGCTCGATCCGCACCCGGCCTCGGCAGCCCTCCTGGTGGCGCACGCGCTGGACTGCGTGCAGCGCCGTATCGCGATGCACGCCGGCGCCTTCGCGTGAGCGGAGTGCCGTGACCGAGGCGCGGCGCATCCTGCTCGTCACCGGCCTGTCCGGCGCCGGCAAGTCGTCGATCCTGCGCATCCTCGAGGATCTCGGCCACGAGGCGGTGGACAACCCGCCGCTCTCGATGATCGGCGAGATCATCCGGCGCAGCGAGGCGCCGATGGCGATCGGCGTCGACGCCCGCACCACCGGCTTCGACGCGGCCTCGCTGCTGCAGGCGCTGGCCGGGCTGCGCCTCGATCCCGCGTTGCACGTCGAACTGCTGTTCGCCGTCGCCGAGGAGTCGGTGCTGCTGCGCCGCTACACCGCCACGCGGCGGCGGCACCCGCTGGCGCGCGGCGGCCGCGTGTCGGACGGCATCGACGCCGAGATCGCACTCACCGCGCCGCTGCGCGCGGATGCCGACCTGGTCATCGACACCTCGGAGCTGCCGCCGCCGGAGCTGCGGCGCCTGGTGGAGGCACGATACGCCGGCGGCGGCAGGGCAAACGCGGCGAGGCTGACCGTCTCGCTCGTCTCATTTGCGTTTCCTGCAGGTCTGCCCCGCGATTCCGACATGGTTTTCGACGCCAGATTCCTCCGTAACCCGTTCTACGACCCTACATTATGTGCAGCCACCGGGTTGGACCGGGGCGTCGTGGAGCATGTCGAGTCGGATCCTGACTACTTCGCATTCCTGGACAGGATCCATGATCTGTTGCGATTGGTGCTGCCACGCTTCGTCACCGAGGGTAAGAAATATGTTACCGTGGCGATTGGCTGCTCCGGCGGACGTCACCGATCGGTGACTCTGGTGGAGGCGCTGGCGCGGCGTCTCGACGAGGTGGCCGTCCGCGATGGCGCGGGCGATGGTTCGAATAGGGATGAGGCTCTGGATTGTGTCAGGTATCCGGTCATCGTGATGCATCGTGAATTAGCACGTGCGGGCACATCGTCATGATCGGCATGGTCCTGATCACCCACGGCGAACTCGGCGAGACGCTTCGCGCGGCGATGGAGCACGTGGTGGGCCCGCAGAAGCAGGTCGCCACCGTGAGTATCGGCGCGGACGACCAGATCCCGCTCTGCCGACGGGCGCTGGCCGAGCAGATCGATCAGGTGGATACCGGCGACGGCGTGATGCTGCTGACCGACATGTTCGGCAGCACGCCCTCCAACCTCGCCATCGCGGCGATGGAGCGCGGCGGTGTCGAGGTGATCGCGGGCGTCAACCTGCCGATGCTGGTCAAGCTGGCCAAGACACGGTCGCAGCGCACGCTGGCGGAGTGCGCCGACATCGGCGAGACGGCGGGCCGCAAATACATCGCGGCGGCCTCGCACCTGCCTTCGAGCTGCCTCGGCGGCGCTATGTGCTGCAGCGGCACCCCGCTGGGCCCACGCGTGTTGGACGAGGCGGCGGTACGCTGAGTTCAGCGGACGACCACCCCGCGGGCGGCGAGCCGGTCCGCCGAACCGTCACCATCGTCAACCAGCGCGGTCTGCATGCGCGCGCGGCCGCCAAGTTCGTCTCGCTCGCCGAACAGTTCGGCGCCTCCATCGAGGTGGCTCGCGAGGGCGAGGTCGTGGCGGCGCGGTCGATCATGGGCCTGATGATGCTCGGCGCCGGCCGCGGTGCGCAGATCGAGCTCATCGCCGATGGCTGGGACGCGCGGGAGGCGCTGGACGCGCTCTCCGCCCTGGTCGAGGCTGGCTTCCATGAGCAGGACTGAGGCTAAGGCCGGCGCCAGGTCTCGCTCGACTCCGGGCAGGCAGAACCCGGAGCGCCGCTTCGGCGGCGTCGCCATCTCGCCCGGTATCGCCATCGGGCGGCCCGCGGCGCCGAGCGAAGCGCCGGTGCCGGTGACCACGCACCGCATCGAGCCTGGCACCGAGCAGGCAGAGGCCGACCGCCTCTCGGACGCGGTGGCCCGCTCGCTGCGGCAGCTCGAGAAGCTGAACGCCCGGCTGGCCCTGCTTCCCGAGGAGACCCAGCACGAGATCGCGCCGCTGCTCGACGCCTACCGGCAGATGCTCGGTCCGTCGCGGCTGCTGCGCGGTGCGGCGCGCCGGATCCACGAGGAGCGGCTGAACGCCGAGGCCGCGGTCGCCGAAGAGGCCGACGCACTGTCGCTGCGGCTGCGCGACCAGTCCGGCGGCGCCTCCGACACCGAGGACGCCGCCGCCGCCATGCGGCGCGCCGAAGAGGTGCGTGAGATTGGTCGCAGGCTGGTGCGCAACCTCACCCGCGCCCCGTTCCGTTCCTTCACCGCCATCCCCGCCGGCGCCGTGCTGCTGGCGGAGCAGCTGCGTCCGGCCGACGCGGCGCTGATCGACCCCTCGCGCGTCGCCGCGGTGGTCACCGACGAGGGCGGCGAGGCGGACCACACCGCGATCATGCTGCGGGCACTCGGCATCCCGGCGGTGATGGGCGTCTCAGGAGTGACCGAGGCGGCGCGTTCGGCCTCGCTGGTGATCGTCGACGGTTCCGCGGGCACGGTGGTGGTCGATCCGACCCCGGCGACGCTGGCGGAGGCGCGCAGCGGCTTCGCCGCCTACGCGCGGACGCGGCAGCGTTTCGCCCGGCTGCGCCGGCTGCCGGCCGAGCTCGCCAGCGGCGAGCACATCGAGCTGCAGGCCAACCTCGAGCTGCCGACGGAGCTGCCGCTGATCGCGCAGTCGGGTGCTGCCGGCATCGGGCTGCTGCGCACCGAGTTCCTGTTCATCAACGCCGAGTTCCTGCCGGACGAGGCGGCGCAGGAGGCGGTCTACCGCGAGGTGATCGAGGCGATGGGTGCGGACTGCACCACCATCCGGGTGCTCGACTGGGGCGGCGAGAAGCAGAGCGAGGCGCTCGGCAACATCGGCTTCGCCCCTGGCGGCGGCGATCTCAACCCGGCGCTGGGCCTGCGCGGCCTGCGCCTGCTGCTGCGTCATCCCGCGGTGCTGGAGACCCAGCTCGCCGCCATCCTGCGCGCCTCGAGTGCGGGTCCGGTGCGGGTGATGCTGCCAATGGTCACCATCCTGGGCGAGCTACGCGCCGCGCGCGCCATCTACGAGCGCGTGGCGAGGCGGCTGCGGCGCAAGGGGGTCAAGCTGCCCGACAAGCTGCCGCCGCTCGGGGTGATGATCGAGACCCCGGCGGCCGCGATCGGCGCCGACGCGCTGGCGCTGGAGGCGGATTTCCTCGCCATCGGCACCAACGACCTGACGATGTACACGCTGGCGGTGGACCGTGCCTCGGCCGACGTCTCGGCCCTCTACGACACGCTGCACCCGGCGGTGATCCGGCTGATCGCCGGCACCACCGAGGCGGCGCTGCGCCTGCGCCGGCCGGTGTCGTGCTGCGGCGAGATGGCGGGTAACCCGCTGGTGATGCCGCTGCTGCTCGGTCTCGGGCTGCGCTCGTTCAGCATGAACGCCTCGGCCGTGCCGCGGGTGAAGCAGGCGGTGCGGGCGCTGAACCTCGACGAGTGCCGGCGCTTCGCGCGGCGGGTGAGCGAGCAGACCGACCCGGAGTCGGTAGCCAGGCTGGTCGCAGAGTTCTCCAAGGCGAGATAGCCTCAGGCGGCGAGCCCGGGGGCGAGGTCGGCCGCGACCTCGCGCGGCTGGGTGCTGACCTGCGGCAGTCCCATCAATTCGCCATGCGTGCCGCGCGCCAGCGGCCCCACCACGAACAGCTGCTCCCAGGGGCCGCCCCCCGGCCGGATCACCCGGCTGCGCCGATCCACCGCGATGCCGAGCGCGAACGGATCCGCCTCCAGCGCCCCGGCCTCGCGCAGCGACCGCAGCAGCGGATTGCGCTCGATCACCGAGCGGTGTCCGGGCCCGGTGCAGTTCACGATCGCGGCGACCTGCAGCGAGATCCGGCTCGCGGCCGGCGTGCCGCGGGGGTGCAGCACGACGTGCAGGCCACCTGCCTCCCTCTCCGCCGAGAGCGGGGTCGCCGCCAGCAGCCTCAAGCCGCCGTTCGCCAGCTCGCCCTGCACGACGCGGTCGATCTGCGGTGCCGACTGGTAGCGGTGCACGTCCCAGAACGGGCGAAGGTGACGCAGCAGGCGTCGACGCTCGTCCACCGGCAGGCTGCCCCACAGCACCCGGCCCTGGGTGCGCAGCGCGTCGATCACGTCCTCCCAGGGACGGCCGAGACCTGCCGCCTCGGCGACCGCGTCGCGCACGCGACGCAGCAGCGCCAGGGCGGTGTCCGAAGCCGGCTGGTCGAAGCTGCCGTATCCCGACACCGGCTGCATCGTGCGCGACCGCGGCAGCAGGCCACGTCGCGAGACGGCGTGGATGCGGGCGCGGTGCCCGCGCGCGCGCAGGCCGGCGATGACGTCGCATCCGGTGAGGCCGATCCCGACCACCAGCACCTCGCCGTCGCGCGGCAGCGGATCCAGGGCTCCGGGCGCCCACGGATCGGCGACCAGCCTAGGGTCGCCGGCGAGCGGCCGCAGGAAGCTCGGCAGGTCCGGTGCAGTGTGGCTGACCGCGAGCACGAGCCGGTCGGCCTGCAGGGTCACGCCGTCCTCCAGCCGCACCGAGAAGCCGTGCGCCGTCTGCCCCGCCGCGACCGCGCGCTGCCGCAGGTGGCGGAACTCGGCGCGCGAGGCGCGGACCGCCGCCTGCAGGGTCGCATGCACGTAGCGGCCGAACAGCGCGCGCTGCGGAAACAGCCGCCCGTCCGGCATCACCCCTTCGGGATCCGCCTCCGGCATGCCGTGCGCGCGCAGCCAGGCGTCGAAATGATCCGGCAGCTCCGGGAACAGCGACATGCGGGAGGCCGCGACGTTGGCGCGATGCACCGGGTCGGTGGTGGCGTAGGCGAGCCCGGCGCCGAGAGTCGCCGAAGGCTCGATCAGCGTGATCCGCGCCGGCGGATCGTGGTCGCGC
>CAXTOE010000138.1:0-6617 GCA_964245685.1 uncultured Acetobacteraceae bacterium
GCCGCGACGAGCGCCTCGCCTACGTCATGATCAGCCATGACATCGCCGCGATCTCCTGGCTCGCCGACCGCATCGCGGTGCTGCGGGACGGCCGCATCGTCGAGACCGCGCCGACCGCGCGGCTCGCCGCCCGCCCGCAGGATCCGTACAGCGCCGCCCTGATCGCCACCGCGCCGCGGTTGCAGGACCTGCCGCTCGCGCGCGATTAGCGGGACGAGACAGGCAAGGGCTTCGCCCTTGACCCACTGGGGCCGGTGGCCCCAGACCCCGATTACCAGCCGATCCCGGGCCCGAAGCCGCCGCCGAACCCGAAGCCCGGCCCGACGCCGGGACCCCAGGCGCCCCAGTTCCAGGCGGGATCGGCGTAGAGCTGCGCGGTCGCGGCCTGCTGGTCGGCGAGCCGCTGCTGCTGCAGGTGCAGCCTGTACTGGCCGTAGGCCTGCTGCGACCCGACATAGAGGCAGTCGCAGACCAGCGGGTCGGCATACACGTAGGTCACGGTGTCGCCGTGCACGCGCTGCACGAAGCGGTGCGGCGGCAGGCGGCTCAGCATGTCCTGACGCTCCGGCGTGTTCGCCGAACGCACGACGAAGCCGGCGGCGGCGAGGTTGTCCTCCTTGTGCTCGACGCGCTCCTGCGGGGTGGTGCAGGCCGCGAACCCGAGCAGAGGCAGCAGCGCGAGGACGATCCCGCCTTGTCGGCGCTGGGCCCGAAGGCCAGGGTCGTGCGTCGTCATGCCGCTCTCCATCGTGCAGGTCCGCAGCGGAACGCGACAGGGAGCGGTTGGATGCGGACTCCGAGACGCTCAGCGCTTGGTGCCGGTCGCGATGTCCAGCCAGACGGCGAGCAGCAGGATCACGCCCTTGACGATCATCTGCCAGAACGTGTCGACGCTGAGCATCGACATGCCGTTGTCGAGGCTCGCCATGATCAGCGCGCCGATCAGGGCGCCGAACACGGTGCCGGAGCCGCCGCGCAGCGAGGTGCCGCCGATCACGCACGAGGCGATGGCGTCGAGCTCCTGCAGGCTTCCGGCCGACGGCGAGCCGGCGGCGAGGCGCGCGGTGGTGGTGATGCCGGCGAACGCCGCCATCAGTCCCATCAGCGCGAACACCAGCAGCTTGACCCGCTGCACGTTGATGCCCGAGAGCCGCGTCGCCTCCAGGTTGCCGCCGATCGCGTAGATGCGACGGCCGAACACGGTGCGACGGGCCATCAGGGTGAAGGCGCCGAGCAGCACCAGCAGCACCAGCACCGGCGTCGGCACGCCGCGGTAGGAATCCACCGCCCAGACGAAGCCGCCGATCGCAGCGGCGGCGGCGAACAGTTTCAGCGCGTCGAGCCAGGCCGCCGGCACGCTCAGCTGGTGCAGCTGCCGACGCTGCCGGGCGCGCACCTGCACGAAGGCCAGCAGGCCGAACACCAGCAGGGCCAGCCCCAGCCCGACCAGGTCGGGCAGGTAGCTCTGCCCGATCGCCACCAGCGGCACGCTGGTGGGAGCAATGGTCACGCCGCCGGTGATGCCGAGCAGGATGCCGCGAAACACCAGCATGCCCGCCAGCGTGACGATGAAGGAGGGCACGCTCAGGTAGGCAACCCAGTAGCCGTTGAACAGGCCGGCGGCGATGCCAAGCACCATCACCACCAGCACCGTGACCGGCAGCGGCACGTGGTAGGTGACGTCAAGGATCGCCGCGACGCCGCCGAGCAGCCCGAGCAGCGAGCCCACCGACAGGTCGATCTCGCCGGAGACGATGACGAACACCATCCCCGAGGCGAGCATGCCGGTGACCGCCATCTGCCGCAGCAGGTTGGAGAAGTTGCGCGCGGTCAGGAAGTCGCCGTCGGTGAGCTGCCAGAACAGCGCCCAGATCACCGCGATCGCGCTCAGCAGCGCGAGGATCTTGTAGCGTGAGAACGCGCCCTTGAGCTGGTCGAGCCTGAGCGTCAGGCCGGGCTTGGCGTCGAGCCCGCCCGGATGCGGGACGGCGGAGGCGGTCTTGTTGATGGCCGTGATCTTCATGGTTCCCTCCGCCGCTTCAGGCGGCGCGCCGCAGCGGCGTGATCGCCGCCGACAGCACCTGTTCCTGGGTCAGCCCGTCATTGACGAAGTCGCCGCGCAGCTCGCCCTCGCCGATCACCAGCACGCGGTCGGAGATGCCGAGCACTTCGGGCATCTCCGACGACACCATGATCACCGCGGCCCCGGTGCGGGCGAGGGCGAAGATCAGCCGGTAGATCTCGTACTTGGCGCCGACATCGACGCCCCGGGTCGGCTCGTCGAGGATCAGCAGCTTCGGCGCCGGCGCCAGCATCTTGGCGATCACCGCCTTCTGCTGGTTGCCGCCCGAGAGGTTGGAGATCGGCAGCATCGGCGAGGCGGTCTTGATCCGCATGCGGGCGATGTCGGCGCCGATCGCGTTCAGCTCGGCCTCCTCGTCGATCAGCCCGCCATTGGTGTAGCGGGTCAGCACCGCCATGGTCATGTTCTGGCCGACCGCCATGCCGGGGATGATGCCGTACGCCTTGCGGTCCTCCGGCACCATGCTGATCCCGGCGCGCACCGCGTCGACCGGCGAGCGTACCCGCAGCGGCTCGCCGTCCAGGAACAGGCTGCCCTCGCTGGTGCCGCGCCAGGCACCGAAGATCGCCGAGACCAGCTCGGTGCGGCCGGCGCCGACCAGGCCCGCCACGCCCAGGATCTCGCCGGCGCGCACCGAGAACGAGACGTCGTCGACGCGCTTGCGCTCGCGGTTGTCGGGATCCCAGCAGGTGACGTTGCGTGCCTCGAACACCACCGCGCCGATATCGTGCGGCTCGCGCGGAAACAAGTTGTTCATCTCGCGCCCGACCATCATGCGTATGATGTCGCCCTGGGTGAGTTGCGCCATCGGCGCCGATCCGACGAAGGCGCCGTCGCGAATCACCGTGACGCTGTCGGCGATCGCCTCGATCTCGTCGAGCTTGTGCGAGATGTAGACGCAGGCGGTGCCGCGCCGCTTGAGGTCGCGCACCAGGCCGAGCAGCACGTCGATCTCGCGGCGGGTCAGCGAGGAGGTCGGCTCGTCGAGGATCAGCAGCCGCGCGTTCTTGTTCAGCGCCTTGGCGATCTCGAGCAGCTGCTGCTCGCCGCCGGCGAAGTTCGACGCCGGCTCGGCGACGTTGATGTGGCCCATCTTGAGGTCGGTCATCAGCGCGGTGGCGCGCGCGAACATGGTCTCGAAGTCGATCAGGCCGCCGCGGGTCAGCGGCTCGTGGCCGAGGAAGATATTCTCCGCCACCGAGAGCTGCGGCACCAGCATCAGCTCCTGGTGGATGATGACGATGCCGGCGGCCTCGGTCTCGCGCACCCCGCCGGCGCGCAGCTCCTGCCCATCCCACAGGATGCTGCCGGTCCAGCTGCCGTACGGGTAGACCGCCGACAGCACCTTCATCATCGTCGACTTGCCCGCACCGTTCTCGCCGCACAGCCCGACGCATTCGCCGGGCCGCACGGCGAGATCGATGCCGTTGAGCGCACGCACGCCGGAGAACTCCTTGACGATGCCGTGCATCTCCAGAAGGAACTCGCCCATCGCCACCTCCCCGACCGCGCGCGCCGCTACCCGCCGATGCTCTACTCGCCGATCTGGGCTTTGGTGTAGAAATTGTCCTTCACCAGCAGGTTGACGTTGGCCTTGGTGACCACGATAGGCGTCAGCAACTCGGTGGGGACATCCTTCTTGCCGTTGTTGATGGTCGAGTTGAAGGACGGCTTCTGCCCCTTGGCAAGCTGCACCGCCATCTTCGCCGCACTCGAGGCGATCAGCTTCAGCGGCTTGTAGACGTCGCTGCTCTGCGTGCCGGTGACGATGCGCTTGATCGCCGAGAGGTCGGCGTCCTGGCCGGACACGCCCACCTTGCCGGCGAGACCTTGGGCGGCCAACGCCTGGATCGCGCCGCCGGCGACGGCGTCGTTGGAGGCGACGATGCCCTGGATGTTGTTCTTGTTGGCGGTGAGCGCGTTCTCCACGATCGACAGCGCCTCGGTGGCCGACCATTCCGGCACCCACTGCGAGCCGACGACCTTGATGTCGCCGCGGTCGATCAGCGGCTGCAGCACCTTCATCTGGCCTTCGCGCAGCAGCTTGGCGTTGTTGTCGGTGGGCGCGCCGCCGAGCAGGTAGTAGTTGCCCTTCGGCACCGCGTCGACCACGCCCTGGGCCTGCATCTGGCCGACCCGCACGTTGTCGAACGAGATGTAGGCGTCGATATCGGCGTCCAGGATCAGGCGGTCGTAGGAGATCACCTTGATCCCGGCCTGCTTGGCCTCGGAGACGATGTTGCCGAGCACCTTGCCGTTGAACGGCACGATCACGATCACGTCGACGCCGCGCGAGATCAGGTTCTCGATCTGCGAGATCTGGCGCTGTTCGCTGCCGTCGGCGGACGTCACGCTGACGGTGGCGCCCATGGAACGGGCGGCGGCGACGAAGAAGTCGCGGTCGCGCGACCAGCGCTCGATGCGCAGGTCATCGATGGAGAAGCCGATCTTCGGATGCGCGGCACTCGCGCGTGCCGCGCTCGGCGCCAGGGCGGGAAGTGCGGCGGCACCCAGCAGGGCCGCGAGACCGGCGGCCGTGGCGCGGCGGCGTGTCAGGGAACGGGACAGACGCAAGGGATCCTCCTGTGGACGAGCGCCCGGAGCCGGCGGCCTGTCTCGGCCGCTCTGTCGTCGCTCCCGGGTGCGAAGCGGTGACATGCGTATCAGCATGAGGCACGTGCCACAACCGCGTTTCCGGCCGATCCGCGGCGTTTTCGTCACAATATCCAGTAATCACTTTGGATATTTTGCACCGCAGCATTGAACGCTGGCTTCGACCGGCGGGGATTTTGCCATCTACCGACGATTCTGACTATCGTACCTCAGCTTCCGCGCTATGCTGCCCGCATGAAGCGGATGACCGTCCACGACGTCGCCGAGCACGCTGGGGTCTCGCTCGCGACCGTCGACCGCGTGCTCAACCGGCGCCCGGGCGTGAGCAGCGCCATGGCCGAGCGTGTGCAGGCGACCATCGAGCGGCTCGGTTTCCAGCGCGACCACTTCGCCGCCAGCCTCGCCACCAGCCGGCGCCACCGCTTCGTCTTCGTGCTGCCCAGGCTCGACAGCAACAGCTTCATCTGCGCGCTCCGGCGCGAGATCGAGGCTCAGCTGCCGGCGCTGGCTGCGCGACGCATCCAGATCTCGCTGCTCGACTACACGGCGTTCGATCCCCAGGCCCTCGCCCAGGTGCTGCACGCGGCGTCGCCGGCCGGCGACGGCCCGGCGATCGACGGGGTGGCGCTGGTCGGCATCGACGCGCCGGCGGTACGCGCCGCCATCGAGCAGCTGCACGAGCGCGGCGTAGCGGTTATTACCCTGGTCTCCGACGTCGCACCGTCGCGCCGGCTGCACTGCATCGGCATCGACAACGTCGCCGCCGGCCGGGTCGCCGCCTCGCTGATCGGACGCTTCAATGCGCGCCGCAGCGGCCGCGTCGCCATGATCGCCGGCAAGCTGGCGCTGCGCGACCACAGCGAGCGCGCGCTGGGCTTCACCCAGGTGATGCAGCAGGACTACCCGCAGCTCGCCCTGCTGCCCGCGGTGGAGGGGCTGGATGACGGCCGGATCACCGCGACGCTGACCCGCGCCCTGCTGGAGCATGACGACCTGATCGGCATCTACTCGGTGGGTGGCGGCAATCGCGGCATCATCGAGGCGCTGGAGCAGTCGGGCCGGCAGCACGACGTCGTGGTGGTGGGACACGAGCTCACCGCCCATACGCGGCGCGCACTGCTCGGCGGCACCTTCGACGCGGTGCTGCACCAGCAGGTCGGCGACGAGGTCGCGATCGCCGTGGAGGCGCTGCGCGCGGCCAGCATCGGCGACGCGCGCCACGTGCCGGCGCCGATCCGCATCGACATCTTCCTGCGCGACAACATCTCCTGAGGACGGCCATGGTGGAAGACGGCGCCACGTATATCGGCATCGACATCGGGACCTCCTCGGTCAAGGCGGTGCTCATCGACGCGGGTCAGCAGCCGTGCGGCAGCGCTTCCGAGCCGCTCGGCATCAGCCGGCCGCAGCCGGGTTTCTCCGAGCAGGACCCGCTCTCCTGGTGGGAGGCGACGCTGCGTGCGCTCGGCGCACTCGCCGCCGCGCGGCCGCGCGAGATGGCGGCGGTGGCGGGCATCGGGCTGTCGGGTCAGCAGCACGGCGCGGTGCTGCTCGACGCCGACGAGGCGGTGCTGCGTCCGGCGATACTGTGGAACGACACGCGCAGCCACCTCGATTGCGACGAGCTCGAGGCGGCGCTGCCGGCGTTCCGCGACATCATCGGCAACATCCTGATGCCGGGCTTCACTGCGCCGAAGCTGCGCTGGGTGAGCAAGCACGAGCCGGCGATCTTCGCCCGCGTGCGGCGCGTGCTGCTGCCGAAGGACTACGTGCGCCTGAGGCTCACGGGCGACTATGCCTCCGACATGTCGGACGCGGCCGGCACCTACTGGCTCGACGTCGGCGCGCGCCGCTGGTCGGACGCGCTGCTCGCCGCCACGGTCGCCCACCGGCGCGGCCTGAACGTGCTGGTCGGCGGCAT
>CAXTOE010000138.1:6627-6916 GCA_964245685.1 uncultured Acetobacteraceae bacterium
CTCCGACATGTCGGACGCGTCGGGCACCGGCTGGCTCGATGTCGGACGGCGCGACTGGTCGGACGCGGCGCTGTCGGCCACCGGGCTCGACCGCGCGCAGATGCCGCGCCTGGTGGAGGGCAGCGCGGTTTCCGCAGCGCTGCTGCAGGAGCTCGCGGCCCGCTTCGGCATCGAGCGTCGCGCGGTGGTGGCGGGCGGCGGCGGCGACAACGCCGCCTCGGCCTGCGGCATCGGCGCGGTCACGCCCGGCAGCGCCTTCGTCTCGCTCGGAACCTCCGGCGTGCTGTTC
>CAXTOE010000139.1:0-1221 GCA_964245685.1 uncultured Acetobacteraceae bacterium
AGTGGCTCGGCCACGCCCAGCTCACCACCACCGCCATCTACGCCAACGCCGTCGGCACCGAGGAGAAGGACATCGCCAGCAGGATGTGGAATTGATGGCGAGCTGGCGCTGCGTTGCGTGCAAGTCTAAGTTTGAGGGACTGTAGGAGGTCCGAATGGACAACACGATTGACGTGACCATCCCAGTCGATGCCGAGGCTGCTCGAGCTCTTGAAAGCCCAGAACGCCGGGAGGCAGCCGGACGATACCTCAGTGATCTCCTTAGAGACGGAGGCATTCGGGTTATTCTTGCGAAAGCCATTGCTGATGCCAAGCAGGAAGCTCACGCGAACGGTCTAACAGACAACGTTATAGATTTAGAGTTAGATACTTGGCGGAGCGAGCGGCAAGCTTGATCGTCGTCATTGACGCATCAACCTTTATTTCAGCAGCGCTCAAGCCAGACAGTGTTCCAGAGCAAGCGCTTCTTCGCGCGATAGATGGCTCTAACCGGCTAGTCCTCTCTCAAGAAGTCGAGGACGAGTATCGCGAGGTACTCTTTCGTCCGAAATTCGACCGGTTCGTTTCGAATGAGCGTCGCCAGCGAATTCTCGATATTGTGCTGGTAGCAGCTGAGAGATTCGAGCCTGTGGAAGTCGTGCAAGAGTGTCGCGATCCCAAGGACGACAAATATTTATCCTTGGCCGCCGCAAGCAGGGCTAACGTCATCGTCAGCGGCGATATACGTCACCTGCTCTCGATCCACCCGTGGCGAGGCGTGCATATATTGCGTCCTACAGATTATCTTGCCCTCGCCTGATTAGGTCCTTGGTCAGATCTGGCGATCTGCTTATGCAACATGCTAGCAGGAAAACTGAGATAATATTTGACTGTAATCCGGATATCCGGATAAACGTAAAAACGGGTATCGGGAAGGTCGGAATGACGGAAAGTCGTACACCCATCATCTGCTTCGCCTCGACCAAGGGTGGCGTTGGTAAGACCACTTTAGCCTTTGTGCTGGCTACAGCGTTTGCACACCGAATCTTCGGTCACTTAGAATATCGGATCGCCTGCATCGATGCTGATCCAAATACAACTCTTGATACCTCACTCCGGAAGACAGGATTTCCGGAGATTCTTTCCATGGTTAGTGATGCCGAGACGCTGCTGCCGACGCTGCGTGATGCTCAGCGCTCGGCTGACTTGGTCCTGATCGACCTCGAAGCGATGGCGATGACCG
>CAXTOE010000139.1:1231-6914 GCA_964245685.1 uncultured Acetobacteraceae bacterium
GCCATGCTGTATGCTGCCGGCAAAAGCGATCTAGTGATTATTCCGGCTCAACCATCCGCCTTCGATGTACGCGAGGCGAAGAAGACTGCTGGCGTTGTGCATCAGGCTGCTGATTTGGTGCAGCGAGAAATCCCGATCTGCGTGGTCCTAACGCGGACACCGGTGCTGCGCCAACGCGTGGCAGATCATTCACGGACGCAGTTCGAGAAGGCCGACCTGCCGTTGCTGTCAGTTGAGCTAGTACAGCGCACTGCGTTTCAGACCATGACCTACACCGGACAGCCACCATTTGTGGCTGAGCCGGCTGGAGGAGCTGCGGCCAATGTGGATGCACTCGCCGATGCGGTTGCCAAGCTCATCGGCCTCAGGATCCATCCTCGAGCGGCGGCTGGAGCCTTTGCATGACCCGCAAGCCAAAAGTAGCGCTCCCAGATATTGAGGATGACGATGATACGTTCCGTAACAAGATGCGGCCGCTGGTTGATCGAGCACTTCCGAAAGACCGTAATTCCGGAACACCGGATGTACGGAACGATAAAACTCAGCCCAGGCGGAGTTCTGGTCTAGTGGTAGCGGCGCAGCAGCAGGAGCTCGTCGAGGCCACTCGGGGTATTAAACGGCGTTTCGAATACGTCATCCCAGAGCGGGTCGGCCGGGCTCTAGCTACAGACGCCGTCAACCGGGGAGTTTCTGCGACCACTCGTCTTCTTGAGGTCCTCCGGGATGCCGGATATCCGGTTATCCCGGAGGACCTGATTGACCTCCGGAAAATGCCGAGACGCTGACAGGCGTATCAATGGGTCGGCTAGACGTATCCTTAGCCAAGCTTCGACCCGAGTCATAAAATTCTTGCCCAAATATGCATTCGACAGATCAACGTGTCGAACGCATAGGGGTGGGGGATCTGGTGAGCGCCCAGCGCCACCAAACAGCGTTTTTTGATCGTTCCCATAACTCACATTTGCGCTGGGGGATCTGGTGAGGCCACTGGGGGATCTGGTGAGCAGGACTCACAGCGAAGCTTCCAGGGAAAGCAGTTATCCCGGGGGATCTGGTGAGCAAACTAATAGTAGAATCTAATAGCTCTTCAAATAGCTTCATCACCAAAGCCCCCAGAGACATCTGTGGATTATTTCTGCATCATCTTCACGGAACAAAAGGTATGATGATGGGCGAGATCCACGACCTCCTCGAGCACCGAGGTAAGCAAGGCACGATTGAGACGGGACGTGTATCTCGTGACGTGATCGAGGCCGCTTCTGCCTACCTGTCGGAAGAAGATAACGCTCTTGCTTGCGCCTACTCGGGCTGGGCGCAATGTGCCCTGCCACACCGCAGACAGGCTGCCGACAAGGCCTGGGTGGTCAGCTCCGAGCGGATCCGGATGGTAATGAAACCAGGACGCAGACCCATCGGAGACACCGATGAGCTGGAATTTGTCGGAGTTCCCTTCGGCTCCTATGCCCGCCTCATCCTGCTGTACCTCCAAACTCAGGCCCTGCGAACCAATTCACGAGAGGTGGAGCTCGGCAGAAGCTGGCGAGCCTGGATGGGCCGAATCGGCGTGCCTTGGGGCGGTAGCTCGGGCAAAGCCGTCAGGGAGCAAGCTGAGTTGGTCAGTCGCTGTAGGCTGACCTTTCACTTTCAAGGCGATGGCCGATCGGGCCTAGTAAACCAGAGCGTAGTGGATGGCGCACTGTTCCTTGAGAATCCAGGAAAGAGCCGACAAGGACGCCTAAGTCTAGAGACTGCTAAACTTAGCGAGGGTTTCTTTGAGGCTCTGAAGAAGCATCCAATACCGCTCCAGGAGGCGGCTATCCGATCGCTAGCGAATAACTCGGCCGCGTTGGATTGCTACATCTGGCTGGCGTATCGGTTACATTCGCTATCTGGAGCCCGACTGGTCACGTGGAAGGCGCTGAAAGCTCAACACGGCGCCGGCTTTAAGGAGCTTTACCACTTCAAGAGCAAGTTCCCTGTCGTCCTACAGCTCGCGATGGCTGTCTATCCAGATGCAAACGTCGAGGTGATCGAGGAGGGGCTGCTTCTCAAGCCAAGCCGTCCGCCAGTGCCACCACGGATGATATCCGGACGGAGCGGGTAGCCCTCACCAAATCCCCCACAAGCTTGGCTGCTGTGCTGACCACGGGCGGTGGTCCGCTAACCTAATGGCCGGCGCGAGCTGGAAGATTTTAACCGCATGATACGCATCATGATGTGTCGCTGGAGTTGAGCACCTCGCACGCATCACGCCTATTCTAAGGCCTAGGACAGGTGAAGCGGGTTCGGATCGATCCGTCTGGCATAGGTGTGAATGATGAGCGGCCTGACGTGCAGTAGATTGCCTTTTCCGCTGTGCCTCGAGGAATGTGCGTCAGAGGGTGGACTTCGTCTCAGATAATGTGTGCCGAAACAGGTGTTCTATTAAGCGTTCGCCGCGCTTCGAGTGCACGCTGCTACAGCTAGGTAGTCGAAGGTCCGACGGCGCGCACCAAGCGCTCCGCGGCTTCCGTCATGTGGCGGACGATGGTCGCCCGTGACGCTGCGACGTCTCCGGTGGCGATTGCCGCTACGATCGGGCGATGGCGCATGGATGCCATGTTGTGAAGGGCGCGGCTCAGGCCGGCATGCATAATGGTGATACGCACCGGGCCCTCAAGCGAGCGCCAGAGACGGAGTAGGGTCGCATTGCCGGAAAGCTCGCAAAGCAGGACGTGAAAGGCGAGGTCGGCCTCGATCTGAGCCGGGAGATCACCCTCGGCCGCGTCGAGGCGGAAGACTGCCGCATCGAGCGCATCGACAGCTGGGCCACGATCGGTGCGGGCGGCGAGGGTTTCGGCGGCGAGCGCCTCGAGAGCGGCACGAGTGGCATAGAGCCCGCGGATCTCGTCATCGCCGACCTCACGGACACGCAGCCTTCCGCGGCTCCGTGCGACGACGAGGCCGTCCTGCTGCAGGTGACGCAGCGCCTCCCGGATCGTCGCGCGGCTGACGCCGAGAGAAGAAGCGAGCTCCACCTCGTTGAGGTGGTCGCCTGGGCCTAGACGGCCGGTCGTAATGGCGGAGCGCAGTGCGTCGAGACAGCGCTCGCGCAACGTGCTGCGCTCGATCACATCGAGATCGGACGCCACCATCGGATCCCTCTTTGCCTATCGCGACACTTTACAGGGCCAGAGGGCGCTCGTATGCCTCTCATTGTCGACAGTCAGACAACAAGGAGACATGAATGTCGAGCGGGCGGACGGCAATCGTGACCGGAGCAGCATCGCTCCGCGGCATCGGGCGACGGACAGGCGACAAGCTGGCAGCCGAAGGCTGGGCACTCGCGATCCTCGACATCGACGGAGATGCGGCGGCGGGGGCGGCGGCTGAGATCGCCGCCCGCCACGGTGTCGAAGCGCGTGGCCACCGCTGCGACGTCACCTCGGAGCGGGACATCGAAGAGGCCTTTGCCGCGGTGGAGACGGCGCTGCCGCCGCTCGGCGCGCTGATAAACAACGCTGGGATCACCTCGCCGACGCGCTTCGCGGAGGTATCGGTCAGCGAGTGGGAGCGCGTGATGCGCGTCAACGTGCACGGCTCCTTCCTGGCAACGCGCCGGGCGATGCCGGGGATGGTCGCGCGCGGGTTCGGTAGGGTCGTCATGCTGTCCTCGGTCTCGGCCGAGCGCGGTGGCGGCGTGTTCGGCGGTGTCGCCTATTCGGCGGCGAAGGCGGCACTGCTAGGTTTCGTGCGTGCCCTTGCCCGCGAGGTCGGACCGCACGGAGTGACAGTCAACGCGGTCGCGCCCGGGCTGATCGACACGGACATCACGGCGGGCAAGCTCGACCCCGAGCGCAAGGCGAGACTCATCGCAGACATCCCGGTCAACCGTTCAGGCACGACGGACGACGTCGCCGACGTGATCGCCTTCTTGTGCCGCCCGTCCACCTCATTCGTGACCGGCGCGACCTGGGACATCAACGGCGGTTCCCACATCCACTGACCGAAGTCGACGAAAGGGGAAAGGCCACATGGTCCGGCAAATCGCTGCCCCCGTGCTCGGCTCGCTCGGTTGGTCCTCCGCAGTAGCTCTCGCGCCGATCCTCGTGCTCTTCCTGCTGCTTGGCGTGCTCGGCTGGCGGGCCGAGCGGGCGGCGGGAGCGGCGCTCGCGGCCGCACTGCTGGTCGCGGTCGGCGCCTACGGAGTTGGCATTGGACCGGCGCTCGACATGGCGGCGCTCGGCGCTCTCTTCGGCCTGGTCTCGGTGGCCTGGGTGATCCTGAACGCGCTCTGGATCTACGACGTGACGTTGAGGAGCGGTCATTTTGAGGCGCTTCGCCACGCCTTCGCGCGGGCAGGAGGGCCATTGCCTGTCCAGGTGCTGCTGATCGCTTACGGGTTCGGCGGGCTGCTGGAAGGATTGATCGGCGCCGGCGCGCCGGTGGCGATCTGCGGCGCCATGCTCGTCGCAGCCGGGATCGCGCCGCTCGAGGCGGCTGTCTGCGCCCTGATCGCCGACTCCGTGCCCGTCGCCTTCGGAACGCTGGCGCTGCCGGTCGTGGCACTCGCGTCGGCGACAGGGCTGCCGCTCGACGCGCTTGGCGCGATGGTCGGGCGGCAGACGCCGTTGCTCGCCGCGCTCGTGCCGTTCATCCTGCTGTTCCTGGTCGGCGGCAGGCGCGCGGTCGGCGAGCATTTCGGCGTGGCTCTGCTCGCCGGGATCGCGTTCGGCGGGACGCAGTTCGCCGTCTCGAACTACGTGTCGGTGCGGCTCGCCGACGTGATGGCCGCCCTCGTCGCCTCGGCGGTCATCATCGGAGTGGCGCGGGCACCTCGGGGCGCAGCAGGGATCCGGACGCGCGAGAGCGGCGAGGGGCGGGAGACGGCGCTCGCGCTCGCGCCAGACGGCCTGATCATCGTCGTTTTCGTCGCGGCGCAATGGGCACCCGTCGCATGGCTGCTTCGTCTCAGCCGCGTCGCCTTCGACTGGCCCGGTCTGCATGTCGCGCTGCCCGACGGGACGCGGGTCTCGACGATCTTTCGCGTCGACCTGCTCGGCACGACGGGAACCCTTCTGCTGCTCGCCGGACTTCTCGCGGTTGGGGTCCTGCGCGTCCCATTGCGCGTCGCGTGGCGCTCCTACCGTGATGCGGCGCTCGGCCTCGGTGGGGCGGTGCTGACAGTGATGGCGATCTTCGCACTCGCCTTCGTCGCCAACTTCTCCGGCCAGACGCGGACGATCGGGCTGCTGTTGGCTGGCCTTGGTCCGGTCGGCTTCGCGCTCGCTTCGCCGCTGATCGGCTGGATCGGTTCGGCGCTCACCGGCTCCGACTCCTCATCAAACGTGCTGTTCGGCGGCCTGCAGATGGTGGCGGCGAAAGGTGTGGGCATCCCGCCTCTGCTCGCCGCTGCGTCAAACTCATCGGGCGGCGTCGTCGCCAAAGCGATCAGCGTGCAGAGCCTCGCGGTCGCCTCCGCTACTGTTTCGCTGGTCGGCCAGGAAGCCGCGATCCTTCGCCGCGTGATCGGCTGGAGCATGCTCCTTCTGGTGCTGATGTGCGCGCTCAGCTTAGTGCAGTCGCTGCCACCGGTCGCGCGATTAGTCGTGCCGGGAGTCGGATAAGGCGGGAGAGCGAAATGGGGCGGATCGTCTCAGTGTCGGCAGCGCCTTACGACGGGTGGGAGGCTGCCGCCGTGCTC
>CAXTOE010000140.1:0-2068 GCA_964245685.1 uncultured Acetobacteraceae bacterium
GGGAGCGAGGCATCCTCGCCGTCGGCGGGCAGGTCATCGTCCCCGCCCGGCAGATCCTCGCCGTCCGCGTCCTCGGGATCCGGCGGCTCGGCCGAGCCCGGGGCATCGTCGGCGATCCGCTCCTGCAGCTGCCCCAGCTCGGCCGTGGTCAGGCCGAAGCAGGCCGCCGGCAGGACGTAGCTGCCCTGGCCGACGTGCTGGATCAGCGCAGCGCGCATCTCCTTGCCGGTGTTGCGCGGCTGGATGCCGAGCGCCCGGTTCGCGTCCTCGATGCCGCCCTTGCTGAGGGTCTTGAGGAACTCGTCCTCGGCCATGTTGGCGATGACGGCGTCGGCGCCGATCGCGTCGCCGGCGACGCGCGCCACCACGCCGCTCTGGCTAACGCCCTCGCGGCAGGAGAGCACCTGCACCAGCATGTCGCGGGCGGCGCCCCGGAGCAGGTCGAGGTCGGACGTTAGGTGCCCGCCCTCGATCAGCCGGCGTGCGATGCCGCCGCGCGCATCGGAACGGCGCCAGGGCGTCTCGCTTGCTCCCCCGGCAGCGCTCTGCACGCTGACGTTCTGGCCGGCCAGCGCCAGCACCAGCAACCCGAGCAGGGCGGTATCGTCGATCTCGGCCTCGCGCAGGCCCTGGTGCAGCGCGTCGGTGCGCAGGTCGCCGATGCGCTCGACGCCCTTGCGGCTGATCGGGGGCCGCGGCGCCCGTGGCGCCTCGTCTCCGCTGTCACCTCCGCCGGCGCCGCCACCCATCGAGGTGGCGCGGACGATCTCCCGGAATGGAACCTCGCTGACCTTGCCGGTGCGCGGGTCGATGAAGAAGCCGATCTTGTCGCCCTCGCGCGGCTGGCCGTAGCAGCGCTCGCTGCGTGGCGGCAGCTTGCCCCCGCCGTAGCTCTCGGCCTCCAGGATCACGCCGTTCTCCGGCAGGTTGCTCTCCAGCCAGTGCTGCTGTGCGGCGAAGAACTCCTCGACGTTGCTGGTCGTGCGGTTGTCCTCGTCGGCCGGGCCGAACAGGTCCTCCACCCACAGCACGCCGTAGGTGCGGGCGATCTCGTCGTCGAAGCGGGCGTCGGTGGCCGGGATGTTGTCCTTGTGCAGGGCACGAGACACCTCGAACCACTGCACGGTGTGGCCGCGCTTCGGCTTGAGCGTCTTCCACGCTGCCTCCTGGTCCTCCAGCGAGGCGGCTGCGATCTTGCGCAGGTTTTCCTCGCTCGGGAGGTCGTAGGCCATCCGGTCCAGCATGCCCGGGTGGATGCTGGCCAGCAGGCGCAGCTTGCGGATGGTCCGCACCGGCATGGTGAAGGCGGTGCCGATCGCCTCCTCGGTCCAGCCGCCGCCGCACAGCGCCTCGATGGCGCGCCATTGGTCCACTGGCCCCATCTGGGCGCGCTGGACGTTCTCGGCGAGCGAGCGCAGCGGGTCGGCCTCGTCCTCACCGGACGCCACGATGACGTGGATCTCGGCCAAGCCGGCGGCGATCGACGCCTTGACCCGACGTTCGCCGGCCTTGACCACCAGCTTGCCGTCGAGCTCGCGCACGAACGGCGGCTGGATCAGGCCGATCGCCTTGATGTTGGCGGCCAGCGCGGCGTCCGCTTCGGGCGGCGCCTTGGTCCGGCGGGGATTGTCGGGGTTGAGCTTCAGCTTCTTCGGGTTGACGGCCCTGAGTTCCATGGGGTGGCTCCGGTTTGGGGTTCCTCGTCCTCTCCATTCCTGGCGAAGACCCCTCCCGGCAGCCGCACCCGCGCGACCGGGGCAAAGGCGGCGCACAGCGCCGGGATCGAAGCCGGCCCAGCGCAGCGGCCGGCGCAGACCCACCCTTTGCCGCGGGCGCGTGGTGTGCGGCAGCCATCCATTTCCCTGGCTCCCTCATCTCCCTTCCCGGTAGATCGAACTCGCATTCCCGGGTTACGGGGTTCTAGCGTTTCAACCACTACTTGCCCTGTGAAGGGGTGGTTCGACCTAGCTACGCCGCAGCGTCTGCATCGGGCTGGTCGGCGTCGCGGTTGTCGTTGGCGGCGAGGTCCGCCTCCAGTGCCGCGAGCTCGGCCTCCTTGGCCTCCATC
>CAXTOE010000140.1:2078-6913 GCA_964245685.1 uncultured Acetobacteraceae bacterium
GGCGGAGCGTGCTGGTGATCGCCTCGTCAGAGGTGGGGTCGAAGTACCAGCCAGCGGCGCCGCCGATCTCGGGCAAGGCGGTGGAGTTGGCGAGGGCGACGGGGATGCCGCCGGCCATGGCCTCGACGGCGGGGATGCCGAAGCTTTCGCAGGTTGAGGGGAACACCAGCGCCGTCGCCTCGGCGTAGGCAGCGAGGAGAGCCCGCCCCTGGCGGTAGCCGGGCAGGCGCTGCTCGGCTTCGGCAAGCCGGCGCCGGTGCTCGGCCAGGTCCGCCTCGAACCGGTCGAGCATGTACTCGAGGCGCGAGATCAGCCCGAGCGCCGTCAGATCGTCCGACAGCTCCACCTCCTGCTCGTAGCCGGTGCGCTCCAGCCAGAGGTCCATGCGGTAGTGGCTCTTGCCGTAGGACTTGCCCTGCGCCCGAAGGTCGAAGCCGCCGATCTGGCCCATCGTCCACGTGCCCTCCTCCAGGGCCTTCTCGGTCAGCCGCAGCCGGCTCAGCAGGGAGGCGCCCGCCACCTTGCGCTCGGTGTGGGTCTTCTTGCCCACCACCATCGCGAAGGCATCGCCCCGGGTGGTGACTCGCACCCGCAGGTCCTCCTCGATCTGCGCGATCCGGGTGCTCGCCCAGCGGATGGCCGCCTCGGCGTTGCGGACGTTCTGGGCGATGGCGTGCTGGTCGTCGAAGTGGGCGGCGTGCAGGCGACGGAGCCGCGCCACCTCGGCTTCGATCCCCGCCTTCTGCATCAGGCGCTGGTCGCCCGATGCCAGGGCCTTGGCCATGGCGAACTGGTTGGCCTGGCCGTCCACGTCCTCCAGCCGGCGGATCGTGCGGTCTCCCGCCAAGGCCGCGGCGATGAACCGGGCCTTGCGCTCCAGCAGCTGCCAGGAGGTCGCGTCCACGCTGCCCAGCGTGGCGTAGGCGTAGAGCTCGATCTCCTCGTTCTGGTTGCCTTGGCGCTCGATGCGACCCTCGCGCTGCTCGATGTCGCTGGGCAGCCACGGCACGTCGAGGTGGTGCAGGGCCACCAGCCGCTGCTGCGCGTTCACGCCCGTGCCCATGGTCTGGGTCGAGCCGAGCAGGATGCGGACCTTGCCGGCGTTGACGTCGTTGAACAGGCCCTGCTTGGCCGCCGACTTCTTGTAGTCCTGCATGAAGGCGATCTGCTCGCGCGGCACGCCGAGCCGGATCAGCTCGTCGCGCACCCACAGGTAGGCCGAGAACCCGCGCTTGCCGTCGGCTGCCTCGGTGCCGAGGTCCGAGAACACCATCTGCGCGCCGCCACGCAGCGGGTGGAGCGTGCCATCCGGCCGGTGGTAGGTCCGATCCGCGCTCTCCAGCCAGATGCGGTGGACGTTGCCGATCATGGCGTTCAGCTTGTTGTGCGGATCATCTCCCTCGAGCGGATCGTCCTCGAAGGACGGCACGACGAAGCGCATGTCGATCGCGGCGTGACGGCCATCCGTGATGACCGACAGCAGGATGTCGTCGCCCTTGTTCGGCTTGCCCTTGCGCTCCTCGATGATCTTGATGCGCCTGGCCAGAACCTTCTGGTAGGCCTTGAAGGCCGGGCTCGCGGGGGCGGTGACGATCTGGCGCTTGCCGCCGCGGATGTCGGGCAGGCGCATAAACTGCCGCAGGTCATCCTTCAGGACGACGTCGGCCACACTTCGGAACATCGCGATCAGTTCGGGGACGTTGACGAACTCGGCGAAGCGGGTGATCGGCTTGTAGTTGCCCGAGGGCTGCAGCTCCAGCTCGGTGCGGGTATCACCAAAGCTGCTGGCCCACGCGTCGAACTCGTGCAGGCCGCGCTCCTCCAGCGCCTCGGGCTGCATGAAGCGCTGCAGGGTGAACATCTCGCCGAGCGTGTTGGTGATCGGTGTGCCCGAGGCCAGGATCAGCGGCCGCTGCGGCTGACACAGCGCCACGAAGCGCGACTTCACGTAGAGGTCCCACGCCCGCTGCGATCCATCCGGCGCCACGCCGCGCAGGTTGCTCATGTTGGTCGGGAAGGAGAGCCTCCTGAACTCCTGCGCCTCGTCGACGATGATCTGGTTCACCCCGATCTCCGAGATGGTCAGCATGTCGTCCTTGACGGAGCCGAGCGCCTCCAGCTTGGCCTCCAGTCCTTCCTTCATGCGCTCGATCCGCTTCCGGGTGATGCGGTCGTCGCTGTCGGCCTTCTCCAGCAGGTCGGCGTAGCTCCGCAGCTGCGCCTGGATCAGCCCCTCCTCGAACGCCGCCGGCGCCGGGATGAACTTGAAGGCCGAGTGCGTGATGATGATGCAGTCCCAGATGCCGGTGGCAGCCCGGGCCAGGAAGCGCTGGCGCTTCTCCTTCACGAAGTTGGTCTCGTCCGCGACCAGGATCTTCGCGTTCGGGTAGAGCTGCAGGAACTCGCGTGACGCCTGGGCCAGGCAGTGCCCGGGCACGGTCATCATCGCCTTGGTGATGAGGCCGAGCCGGCGCTGCTCCATGATCGCGGCGGCCATGGAGAACGTCTTTCCCGCCCCGACCGCGTGCGCGATGTAGGTCCCGCCGGCGCTGATGATGCGCCAGATGACGCGCTTCTGGTGCTCGCGCAGGCTGATGACGGACGAGGCGCCGGGCAGGCGCAGGTGCCGTCCGTCGAAGGTCCGTGGCACGAGGTTGTTGAACCGATCGTTGTAGATGCGCGCCAGCCGCTCCGTGCGCTCCACGTCCGTCCAGATCCAGCGCTCGAAGCTGGTCTTGATCTTGACGAGCTTCTCCTTGGCCGCCTCCGTGTCGGCCGCGTTCAGCACCCGGTGCTCGCCGTCGGCATCCTTCCAGGTGTCGTAGATCTGCGGGATCACCGCGTTCAGGGCGTCGTGCAGCAGCTCGCCAGCGTGGCGGCGCTGGGTGCCCCACTCCGACGTGGCGGCGGCCTGTCCGGCGAAGGCCTGCAGGTCGATCGACCACGCCGCCACCTCGACGGTGTGGCGCACCATGGTCTCGATGCCGATCACCTCGGCCGAGAACCGGGCCACCACCTCGGCCGGGATCCACGGCGCGCCCAGCCGGGCGGTGATGTCGGAGGGCCGCAGGTCCTCAGGCTGCACCAGGCGCAGCGCGGCCGCGTTGCGGGCGTAACCGGGCTGCAGCGCCGCCGCGGCCTTGGCCGCCGCCAGCTTGGTCCGCACCGGGCCGGACAGGTAGGCGTCCGCCGTCTCCCACACCTCGAAGCCTTCGGTCGTCAGGGACGGGTTCAGGAACACCGCCTCGCCCAACTCGGCCAGGGTTTCCTCACCCGAGCGGCCGATCAGCTCCGCCACCCGGGCCAGGTCCACGTGCCCGACCTCGTGCAGGGTGACGGCCAGGGCGTCGGCCGCCGAGGTGATGACCGGCTCGACCGGGGGGTGGATCACTCGCTGGCTGAACACCGGGCCTAGCTTCGCCGTGTCGCTCTCGACGTCGTACTCCTCGATCGAGGCGACCAGCCAGCAATCCGGGTCGTCCAGGAACGGCTGCAGGTTCGGCCGGCGCACCGTGTCCGACACCGCGCCCGACGCCTCGTCGACCTTGTGGCTGACCGTGGTGTGGTTGATGGGGCCGAACTGGCGGACGAAGCTGTTGTAGGCCACGCGCAGGCGGGTCTGCAGGGTGCCCCAGGGCTCGTTCGCCTCCTGCGCCCGCAGCACCGCCCGCACCGCGTCGCGCACCGGAATCAGGCCGCGCAGGATACGCGCGTGCTTGGCGAAGATGCCCTCCTTGACGGTGCTGGACTTTACCGACACGGGCCGGGGCTCGCCGTCGAGCACCTGGTGCAGCGCGTCGCCGATCAGGACGTAGCTGCCCTCCTTGACCGTGGCGCCCTCGGCCGCGGTGCCGGCCACGATCCGCGCGGCCTTGGGGCGGTCGGCCTTGGGCAGGTCCGGCGCCGGCAGGCGCACACCCTCGGACAGGACCGCCAGGGCACGACCGAGGGCCGCATCGACGTCCACGCCCTCACGGGCGCGGCAGGTGTAGACCGGGCCATACTGGCTGCTGGTCCAGGCGTGCTCGCCCAGCACCATCTCCGGGTGGTCCCGGAAGTAGCAGTTGGCGTTCAGCGTACCCTCTCCATCGGTGTCCGGCGCGACCTCGACCACGTCCGCCCACTCGACATCGTTCCCGGACGTTTCGGGGTGATGGCGTTGAAACACCAAAACATCGACCACGACCTCGGTGCCGGCGTCGGCCTTCATGGCGCCCTGCGGCATCCGCACCGCGCCCACCAGGTCGGCCAGGCCGGCGATGTGTTCGCGGGCGGTGGCCACGGTCTTATCCATGGTCCAGCGGGAGGTGACGAACGCCGCCACCCCGCCGGGCTTCAGACGCTCGATCGAACGGGCGATGAAGTAGTCGTGCAGCGAGAGGCCGAGCTTCCCGGCCGGATCATCGGCCCGCACCGTGCGGTCCGAGAACGGCGGGTTGCCCACCACCACGTCGTAGCGCTCGGTCAGCCGGGCCTTGGTGAAGTCCTCCGCCCGGATCCACGCCTCCGGGAACAGCTTGGCCGCGATCCGGGCAGTGATCGGGTCGGACTCGATCCCGGTCATCGCCGCCTTGGCCGCGGCCTTCTCCGGCATCAGCGCCAGGAACAGCCCGGTGCCGCAACCCGGCTCCAGCACGTTGCCGCCGCTGAAGCCCATGCGGGTCAGCGCGTCCCAGATCGACCGCACCATGAACTCTGGCGTGTAGTGGGCATACTGGGTCGCCCGCGCGAGCCCGGCCATTTCCGCCTGGTCGACCAGCCGCTCCAGCTCGCTGCCCAGGTCCTCCCAGCCCGCCCGGAACGGCTCGCCCGCGCGCCGGAACATGGTCTGGGAC
>CAXTOE010000141.1:0-1677 GCA_964245685.1 uncultured Acetobacteraceae bacterium
GGCCGCCGCCGTCGCGGATCATCGCGGGGGCGAAGTGCTTGGTGGTGAGGAAGCTGCCGATCAGGTTCGAGCGTAGCACGCGCTCCAGCACCGACAGCTCCAGCTGCAGGACCGGTCGGCTGCCCGGCATCCAGCCGGCGCTGTTGATCAGCCCATCGACCCGGCCCCAGGCACGGTCGACTTCCGCGGCGGCCTCGACCACCGCCGCCTCGTCACCGAGATCCGCCTCCAGCGCCAGCGCCGGCGGCGCACACGGAAGCCGGCCGATCTCGTCGACCACGTGGCGCGCCTGATCGCGCCGTCGCGCCAGCACCGCCACCCGGGCGCCCTCCGCGGCGAGGCCGAGTGCCAAGCTGCGCCCAATCCCGCTGGCAGCGCCGGTCACCACGATGACCTTGCCCGCGATGTCGATCTGCATGCTCTGCCTCCCGCCGCCACGCGGTATGTATGAATGATGCTTCAGTCCCGGAATTCGCATTCGGTCCCGACGGAGGCCGAGGCGCTCGCGCCCAGGAAGACGCCCAGCCAGCGGCGGTCGGCGGCGACGCTCGACGCGGTTCTCGAAGCGACCCTTCAGGTTCTGAGCACCGAGGGGGCCCGGCGCATCACGACGACCCGCGTCGCCGCCCGCGCCGGGGTGTCGGTCGGGACCCTCTACCAATACTTCCCGCACAAGCAGGCGTTGCTGTACGCCGTGCTGCGACACCACCTCGAGGCGGTCGCGAGCGCGATCGAGACGGCCTGCGCCGGGCTGCGCGGGCAGCCGGTGGCGCGCATTGCCGAGGGGCTGGTCGGCGCCTACCTGGATGCGAAGGCGAGGCGGCCGGAAGCAGCCCGGGCGCTGTACCTGGTCTCCGCGGAGTTCGAGATCTCCGAGCTGCGGGGCGGCATCTCGGGACGCATACGGGCCGCGGTGATCGAGCTGCTCGGCACCGCCCCGGACGCGCGCTTCGGGGATCCGCAGGCGGTCGGTTTCACCCTGCTCGCCGCGATGTCGGGCACGGTCCGGATCCTGTTCGAGTGCCACGACATGCCGGCGATGATCGAGGTGCTGCGCCGTCAGCTGACCCTGATGTGCGCCGCCTACCTGCGGGCCGCCGCCGCCGAGATCAGCGCGCCGTGACGCCGCTCCGCCTCCGCGCAAGCGGCGGCGATCTCGTCGGCGACCTGCTCCGGCCGGGCCAGCCGGCTGGCATCCTCCGCCGGCATCGCCTGCGCGCGCATCCGGGTCGCGACGATGCCCGGGTCGAACAGGTTGACGCGCAGCCGCCCGTGCCCGGACACCTCGTCGGCCCAACTGAGCACCAGGTTCTGCATCGCCGCCTTGCCGGCGCCGAGCATGCCCCAGTAGGCGACCGGCCGGCCAGCGTGCGCGTCGGTCAGGAACACCGCCCGTCCGGCCGGCGCTCCCAGCAGCAGCGGTGCCGCCGTGCGGATCAGCCGCCAGCTCGCGGTGACGTTGACCGACAGGGTGCGCTCCCAGTCGCGCTCGGCGATGTGCGGCACCGGCGTCAGGGTGCCGAGTGCCGCTGCCGCGTGCACCAGGATGTCGAGCCGGCCGAAGCGCTCCGCCAGCGTCGGACCGATGCGGTCGATCGCGGCACCGTCGAGCAGGTCGAGCGGCAGCAGGGTGACGCCGTGCCCCGCCGCGTGCCCGCCGCCGCACTCGGCGCGGAT
>CAXTOE010000141.1:1687-6902 GCA_964245685.1 uncultured Acetobacteraceae bacterium
ACGCCGGCCGCCCCGGCTCGCGCCAGCGCGCGCGCCACCGCCCGGCCGATGCCGCGGCTGGCGCCGGTGACCAGGGCAATCCTGCCTTGCAGCTCCACGGGCGGCGGAGACCCTATGATACCGGCCTGGCGCGGCTGTCCTCGTCGACGTCGGCGAGGTCGATCGGGTACTTGCCGGTGAAGCAGGCGTCGCAGAAATGCGGCTGGTCCGGATCGCGGCCGGGCTGGCCGAGGGCGCGGTAGAGACCGTCGATCGAGATGAAGGCGAGGCTGTCGGCGCCGATCAGCTCGGCCATCTCGGCCACGTCGTGTCGTGCCGCCAGCAGCTTGCCGCGCTCCGGCGTGTCGATGCCGTAGAAGCAGGAATGCGTCGTCGGCGGCGAGGAGATGCGCATATGCACCTCGGTGGCGCCGGCGGCGCGCACCATCTCGACGATCTTGCGGCTGGTGGTGCCGCGCACGATCGAGTCGTCGACCAGGATCACCCGGCGTCCGTTGATCGCGGGTCGGTTGGCGGAGTGCTTGAGCTTGACGCCGAGGTTGCGGATCTGGTCGGTCGGCTCGATAAAGGTGCGGCCGACATAGTGGTTGCGTATGATGCCGAGCTCGAACGGCAGCCCGCTCTCCGCGGCGTAGCCCATCGCCGACGGCACGCCGGAGTCCGGTACCGGAACGATTACGTCGGCGGCGACAGCGCTCTCGCGCGCGAGCTCGGCGCCGATGCGCTTGCGCGCGTCGTAGACCGCGTGCCCGTCGACCACCGAGTCCGGCCGGGCGAAGTAGATGTACTCGAACACGCAGAAGCGGCTGGAGGTGGGCGCGAACGGCTTGAGCGAGCGCACCCCGCTCTCGTCGATGATGACGATCTCGCCGGGCTCGACGTCGCGCACGAACTCGGCGCCGACGATGTCGAGCGCGCAGCTCTCGCTGGCCAGCACCCAGGCCGGGCCGCCGGCCTCGCTGTTGATGCGGCCCAGGATCAGCGGCCGCACGCCGAGCGGATCGCGCACGCCGAGCATCGCCTGCTGCGACAGCGCCACCAGCGAGTACGCGCCGACCACCTGCTTGAGCGCGTCGATCAGCCGGTCGCTCACCGTCGAGTACAGGCTGATCGCGATCAGGTGGATGAACACCTCGCTGTCGGTGGTGGACTGGAAGATGCAGCCGCGCCGCACCAGCGAGCGGCGCAGGCTGCGCGCGTTGGTCAGGTTGCCGTTATGCGCCACCGCCAGGCCGCCGAACTCGAACTCGGCGTAGAGCGGCTGCACGTTGCGCAGCAGCGTCGCCCCGGTGGTGGCGTAGCGGTTGTGGCCCACCGCGGCGCGGCCGGGCAGGCCCGCGATGATGCGCGCGTCGCCGAACACATCGCCGACCAGTCCCATGCCCTTGTGGCTGTGGAAGAAGCTGCCGTCGACGCGACCCTGCGAGTCGTAGCTGACGATGCCGGTCGATTCCTGGCCGCGATGCTGCAGCGCGTGCAGCCCGAGTGCGGTCATCGCGCCCGCGTCGTGGGCGTTCCAGATCCCGAATACGCCGCACTCCTCGTGCGGCTTGTCGTCGTCGTCGTCTTGATCCGGCGTCATCGAGGAGAGGGTCATGTTCAGAAGCTTTCCCGGCTCGCTCCCGGCGCTGCGCCGGGCGCCAGTTGCGGCAGATCAGGGCGCCAGCGTTCCGGCGCCTGGGTGAGGGCGTAGGAGGCGCCGGCGTGCAGGTACGGCAGGCCGCGCGCCTGGCGCACCGGATCCGGCCAATGCTCCGGCGCCACCACGATCCCCAGCACGATGAAGGCGAGCACCAGCAGGACGGCGCCGCGCAGGACGCCGAAGCCGGCGCCGAGGATGCGGTCGACCCCACCCAGCACCGACAGCCTGACCAGGCGGCCGAGCAGGCCCGCGAGCACCGACAGGGCGATCAGGATGACCACGAACATGATCACGAAGCATACCACGTCGGCGACCTCGGCGTCGTCGATCCAGCGCTGCGCCAGCGGCAGGGCGGCGCCGTAGCAGCGGCTCGCCAGCAGGGCGGCGGCGACCCAGGCGGCGAGCCCGAGCGCCTCGCGGGCGAAGCCGCGCAGGAACCCGGCGAGTGCCGAGAGCGCAATCACCGCGAGCATCACCGCATCGACCCAGTTCATCGCCCCAACCATCGCCTCGCCGGCCACGCGGTGCGGCGCCGGGGATCCGGCGTGCGCATCTGCGCGCTATATCGTCCGTGCGGCGGCGCGGCACCAGCCCCCCTTCCGGTCACCCTGGTCAGGGCAGCTTTGTGCTGTCGACGCGCCAGGGGCGGCCGGCCCGCCGCTTCGGCCGCTCGCCGCCGGCCATCTCCTGCAGCAGCGAGCTGAGCCGCTCGCGCTTGTGCAGCTCCATCCAGATCTCGTCCGGCTCGACGCCGACCGCCGCCCAGAGCAGGGTCGCCGCCGTGAGCAGGGCGGCCTCGTGCGCCAGCAGCGCCGGCGCGGCCTGCGACGCGGCGGCGGCGATGCAGGCGAACGCGTCCTCGCCGGCCTCTCTGGCGACGCCTCGCAGCGTCGCGGGGGCCGCCAGGTCGTGCGACGACGCCTCCCGCAGGGCCGCCTCCCACAGGGCGGCGAACACGGCCTGCGGCGAGGCGGTCATCGCGCGGCGTGCCGCGGATCAGACCGTGAAGTACTTGGCCTGCGGATGGAAGACCACCAGCGCGCTGGTCGACTGCTCGGGATGCAGCTGATAGCCGTCCGACAGCGACACGCCGACGCGTTCCGCACCCAGCAGCGACAGCAGCGGCACCTGGTCCTCCAGCCGCGGGCAGGCGGGATAGCCGAACGAGTAGCGCGAGCCGCGATAGCCCTGCTGCAGCAGCTTGTCCATGTCGCGGTCGTCCTCGCGGGCGAAGCCGAGCTCGGCGCGCATGCGCTTGTGCGCGTACTCGGCCATCGCCTCCGCCATCTCCACCGACAGCCCGTGCAGGTACAGGTAGTCCTGGTAGCGGTTGCCCTCGAACCATTCGCGCGCGACGTCGGACGCACGCTGCCCGGCGGTGACCACCTGCAGCCCGACCACGTCACGGACGTTGTCGTCGACGTCGCGCACGAAGTCGGCGATGCAGGCGCCGTCCTCGCGCGGCTGCCGCGGCAGGGTGAAGCGCGCGACCTCGGTGCTGCCGTCCTGCTCGAACAGGATCAGGTCGTTGCCGTGGCCGGCCGCCTTCCAGTAGCCGTAGATCGCCTGCGGCTGCAGGATGTCGTCCTGCTTGCACAGCGCCAGCATGCGACGCATCACCGGGCGCAGCTCCTGCTTGGCCCAGCCGAGGAAGTCGTCGAGCGAGCGCCCCTGCTTCCTGAAGCCCCACTGGAATTGATAGAGGCTGCGTTCGTTCAGGAACGGCAGCACCGCCTCCGGGGTGGCATGGATCACCCGACCGCCCCAGAACGGCGGCTCCATGGCTGCGACGCCGGTGTTGAGGCGACGCCGGCGTGCCTGCGACGTCACGAGATCGACCGGCACGAAGCCGCGGCTCTCCGCCTGCTCGGGCTCGCGCTTGCGCGCGCGCGCCTTGCCGCGTCGACGCGACTGCAGCGCCGAGAGGTAGTCGTCGAAGCCGCCGCTCGCGACCTTGTCCATCAGCCCGAGCCCGTCGAAGGCGTCCCGCGCGTAGGCCACCCGGCCGCCGGCGTAGGCGGCGACGCAGTCCTCCTCGACGTAGTTGCGTGTCAGCGCCGCACCGCCCAGCAGCACCGGGATCTGCAGGCCCTGGCGCGACATCTCCTCTAGGTTCTCGCGCATCACCACGGTCGACTTCACCAGCAGCCCGGACATGCCGATGGCGTGCGCGTTCTCGCGCCGCACGGCGGCCACCATGTCGGCGAGCGGCACCTTGATGCCGAGATTGACCACCCGGTAGCCGTTGTTGGTCAGGATGATGTCGACCAGGTTCTTGCCGATGTCGTGCACGTCGCCCTTCACGGTGGCGAGCACGATGGTGCCGCGCTCCTGGCCCTCGATGCGCTCCATGTGCGGCTCGAGATGCGCCACCGCCGCCTTCATGGTTTCGGCCGACTGCAGCACGAACGGCAGCTGCATCTTGCCCGAGCCGAACAGCTCGCCCACCGTCTTCATGCCGTCGAGCAGCACCGTGTTGATGATGTCGAGCGCCTTGAGCCGAGTCATCGCCTCGTCGAGCTCTGCCTCCAGCCCCTTGCGGTCGCCGTCGACGATGCGGTCGCGCAGCCGGCCCTCCACCGTGTCGGCCTTCTTCTTCTTGACCGCCTCGGAAGCCTTGCGGTCGGCGAACAGCTCCAGCAGGCGCTGCAGCGGGTCGTAGCCCTCGCGCCTGCGGTCGAAGATCAGGTCCTCGGCGACCTGTATCTCCTCGGCGGCGAGCAGGTGCAGCGGCCGGATCTTGCTCACGTGCACGATGGCGCCCGACATGCCGGCGCGCACCGCATGGTCGAGGAACACCGAGTTCAGCACCGCGCGCGCCGCCGGATTGAGGCCGAACGAGATGTTGGACAGGCCGAGGATGATCTGGATGTCGGGGAAGCGGTCGCGGATCAGCCGTATCCCCTCCAGCGTCCACTGGCCGAGCTTGCGGTCGTCCTCGCTGCCGGTGGCGACGGTGAAGGTGAGGGGGTCGATCAGCAGGTCCGACTGCGGCAGGCCGTGCTTGTCGCAGGCGAACGCGACCAGCCGCTCGGCCACCGCCAGCTTGTTCTCCGGCGTCTTGGCCATGCCCACCTCGTCGATGGTGAGCGCGATCACGGCGGCGCCGAACTTCTTCGCGAGCAACAGCCGCTCGGCGGCGGCGGCCTCGCCATCCTCGAAATTGATCGAGTTGATGATCGGCTTGCCGCCGTGCAGCTTCAGCGCCGCCTCGATCACGTTGGTCTCGGTGCTGTCGATCACCAGCGGCGCATTCACGCTGCTGGTGAAGCGGCGGATCACCTCGGTCATCTCGCCGACCTCGTCGCGGCCGACGAAGGCGGTGCAGACGTCGAGGCTGTTGCTGCCCTCGGCGACCTGCTCGCGGCCCACGGAGACGGCGGCGTCCCAGTCGGCGGCCTCCTGCAGCTCGCGCCACTTCTTCGAGCCGTTGGCGTTGCAGCGCTCGCCGATCGAGAAGTAGCTGTTCTCCTGGCGCAGCGGCACCTGGCCGTACAGGCTGGCCACCGAGGGGACCCAGACCGGCCGTCGCGCCACCGGCGCCCGCCGCAGGCGCCCGCCGGCCCGCGCCTG
>CAXTOE010000142.1:0-6872 GCA_964245685.1 uncultured Acetobacteraceae bacterium
AGGGTGCGCAGCGCCACCAGCGACGCGAGCCAGGCCAGCAGATCGAGCCCGAGCGCTAGGGTCCAGGTCCCGATCGGGATCGCCACCGCGATCGGATGCACCGGATGACCGTAGGGGCGGCCATGCAGCAGGTTGCCGAGCGCCTTGCCCGGACGGCCGATCACCTGGGTGCTGCGGGCGATCGCCTTGCCGAGCCCGTAGCCGACGCGGTCCAGGACCTGCGTGGCCTCGATCCGCCCGATCGCCGCGTCGATCAATCTGCTCATGGCGTCGTCCTCGCAGGTCCCGCCGCGACCGAGGGATCGGCAGCGCTACGACGTAAGACTGCGCACGTACGCAGGTGGTTCCATGGCATGCGCGATCCGGGCCGCGCTCACTCCATCAGCACCGCGCGCAGCGTCTCGTGCGTGCCCTCGGAGACGATCGCGCGACGGATGCCGGCGATCTCGGTGATGAAGTCCGGGTACGCCTCCAGCCCCCAGCCGGCGAACACGCTCATCCCCAGCAGCGCGCGCGGGTCGTGCGATCGCGCCAGCGCCAGGTCGGCGTCCGACAGCAGCGGCTCGGCGACCGGGAAGGCTACGCCCTGGTCGTCGTGGCCGCGCAGATATTCCAGGAACGACGCCAGCAGGAAGGCGAGGCGCACCGAGGTGTGGGTGCCGGCGAGCACCGCACGCACCGTCTCGCGCAGGAACACCGGCAGCTTCGCCGAGCTCTGCCCCGCGATCCGCGCCACCTGGTCGCGCGTCGCCGGGTTGCCGAAGCGGCGCAGGATCAGGGCGGCGTACTCCTCGGCCGCCATGCCCGGCGGCGTGCTCAGATGCGGCCCGGCGTCGCGCGACAGGAACTCCTCGAGCAGCTCGGTGATCGCAGGGTCGGCCATCGCCTCGTGCACGACCCGGTGGCCGATCAGCATCGAGGGGATCGCCATCATGGTGTGCGCGGCGTTGAGCATGCGCAGCTTGACCAGCTCGAACGGCGCTACGTTGTAGGTGAACTGGGCGCCGGCGGCTGCGAGGTCGGGCCTTCCGGCGCAGAAATTATCCTCGAGCACCCACTGGGTGTAGTCCTCGCGGAACACCGGCGCGCGGTCCGAGGCACCGCTCTGCGCGTTCAGCCGCGCCACGTCGGATGGCGTCACCACCGGCGCGATGCCGTCGACCATGCTGTTCGGGAAGCTGACATGGGCCTCGATCCACTGCGCCAGCGCCGGATCGGCGGCCTGTGCGAAGCCGAGGAACGCCGCCCTCGCGGTATCGCCGTTATGCATCAGGTTGTCGCAGCTGAGCACGGTGAACGGTCCGGCGCCGGCGTCGCGCCGGCGCCGCAGCGCCTCGGTCACCAGTCCGAACACGGTGCGCGGCGGCGGCTCGCGCAGGTCGTGCGCGACCTCGGGGGTGTCCAGCCGGAAGCGGCCGGCCGGATCGAGGTTGTAGCCGCCTTCGGTGATGGTCATGCTGACGATGCGTATCGCCGGATCGGCGAGCCGGCGCAGCGTCGCCTCCGGATCGTCCGGCATGTGCAGGTACTCCACCAGCGCGCCGATCAGCCGCACCGAGGCGGGCGCGTCCGGCGGGCAGACGGTGAGCGTGTACAGACCCTGCTGCGCGCGCAGCGCCGACGCCTTCTCGCGCTCGGCGGGAGTGTCGAGCACGCCGATGCCGAGGATGCCCCAGCCCTGCTGCGCCGGGTCGGCGAGGCAGCGATCCAGGTAGAAGGCCTGGTGGGCGCGGTGGAAGTTGCCGACGCCGAGATGGGCGATGCCGGCCTTGACCCGGGCGCGGTCGTAGCCGGGCTGCGCGACCCTCGGGCCGAGCGGCACGGGAGGCTCGTTCATGGACGCTCTCCTGCGGCGGTGGCCTCGAACTGCGACGAGGCTGCGATGGTTTCGGCGACGGCGAACATCGCCTCGGCGACGCGGGCGCCGAAGGTGAAGCTCTCGATCCCGCTCGCCGCCAGCAGCGCCAGCTCGTCGGGCTGGCGCAGGCTCGCCACCAGCAGCCGCGTCCGGCCTGCCCCCTGCAGGATCGCCTGCATGCTGCGCAGCGCCGCCGCGGCGTCGCGACCTCCGTCGCCGATGCGACCGAAATAGGGGGCCACGTAATCGCAGCCGGCGGCGGCTCCGATCAGCGCCTGATGCGTCGCGTAGACCGCGGTCAGCGTGGTGCGCACGCCGGCGCGGTGCAGCGACGCCACCGCGCGCACGCCCTCCAGGGTCGCCGGCACCTTGACCACCACGCGCGGCGACAGCGCCGCCACCTCGAGGCCATGTCGGAGCAGCGCGGCGCACTCGGTGCCCCAGCTCTGCACCTGGATCTCCTCGATGCCGTGCGCCAGCGCGTCGCGCACCAGCCCCGCGATCACCGGCAGGGTGCAGCGCAGCCCGGCCGCATCCAGGATGGTGGGGTTCGTGGTCACGCCGAAGAACAGGCCGGTGCTCAGCCAGCGCTCCCAGGCGGCACGCTCCGCGCTGTCGAGAAACAGCCGGAGGCCGGGCCGGACGGACGGATCGGCGCGGGCGGTCATGATGGTCCTTCGCAGCGCTGCGTGAGCCGAGTGTCGGATATAATCAACCGTCGGGCTAGGGCCTCGCAACGAACCGACCGGCCGGCACAGTGTTATTACAACATGACGCTGCAGGCGAAGGCACTGGAGATCCATCGCAGGCTGTGCAGCGCCTACGGCTGCCCGATCGCCTACTTCCACGCGCTCGATCCGCTGAGCGAGCTGGTCAGCTCGCTGCTCTCGCACCGCACCCGCAACGCCGACAGCGGCGCCGCCTTCAAGGCGCTGCGGGCGCGCTTCCCCGACTGGCGCCATGTGATCGCCGCGCCCACCGCGACGGTGGAGGCGACGATCGAGCGCGCCACCTGGCCCGAGCAGAAGGCGCCGCGCATCCAGTCGATCCTGCGCGCGATCGAGGCGGAGCGCGGCACGCTGTCGCTCGACTTCCTGGCCGACCTCACGGTGGAGGCGGCACGCGCCTGGCTGGAGCGGCTGCCCGGCATCGGCCCCAAGACCAGTGCCGCGGTGCTCAGCTTCAGCACCCTGCGCCGCCCGGCGCTGCCGGTGGACAGCCATCACCACCGCGTGGCGGCGCGCACCGGGCTGATCCCGTCCGGCCTTGCGGTAGGGCCGTCGCACCGCGTGCTCGCGGCGCAGCTGCCGCCGGAGTGGGACGCGCAGCAGATCTACGACAACCACGAGGTGCTGATGCTGCACGGCCAGCGCTGCTGCTTCTACCGCAAGCCAGCCTGCGCACGCTGCCCGCTGCTGGATCTCTGCCCGACCGGGCAGGATCTGACGCGACCCGACGTCGATCGCGAGGTCGAGGCGCCGTTGCCGGCCTGAACGTTCAGCCGCGGCCGCGGTAGCCGGGCACGTCCTGGGTAGGGATCCACACCCCCGCGGGCGGCTCGCCGCTCTGCCAGAACACGTCGATCGGGATGCCGCCGCGCGGATACCAGTAGGCGCCGATGCGCAGCCACAGCGGCGACAGCCGCTCCACCAGCGTGCTCGCGATCTGCACGCTGCACGCCTCGTGGAAGGCGCCGTGGTTGCGAAAGCTGGTCAGGTAGAGCTTCAGCGACTTGCTCTCGACGATCCAGCGCTCCGGCACGTAGTCGATCACCAGGTGGGCGAAATCCGGCTGGCCGGTGACCGGACAGAGCGAGGTGAACTCCGGCGCGGTGAAGCGCACCAGGTAGCGCTTGTCCGGATGCGGTGCCGCGATGCGCTCCAGCACCGCCTGCTCCGGGCTCGCCGGCTGCACGATGGCGCGACCGAGCTGGGTCAGACCGTCATGGACGGGATCGCTCATGCCGCGAGCCTCCGCTCGATATCGGCGATGCTCATGTCGGGGCGGCGCCACCAGCAACTCGCGGCCGCGCGCGGCGCCGGCAGCAGCGCCAGCGGATCGCCGTCGAAGCGCACCGCGTTGGTCGGCGTCTCCTCCAGCCGGATCTCGGCGCAGCGCAGCAGGTCGCCGTCGGCGCGCAGGAAGGCGTCGAGCTTGGCCATCATCAGGCAGGCCATCAGCTCGGTGGTGGGATCGCCGGGCGTGACCACGATGCGTGCCGCACGCGCCGGCTCGTGCCGCGCGAACCAGTCCAGCAGCGGGTCATCCTCGCCCAGCTGCAGCGCGTGGTCGAGCCTCTCGTCGATCCAGCGATGCCAGGTCGCCTTGGCGCGCGCGAACGGCAGCACCATGTTGGCCGCCCCATCCAGCCGCGCCGGACGGCTCGCGCGCAGCCGCACCGTAACGGTCTCGTTGTGGCCGTGCGGCAGCGCACAGCTCTCGCTGCCGCCCAGGATCAGCCGATGGCCCATCGAGAAGCGCCGGCTGAACACCAGCTCGGGGCCGGACATCCCGAGGTCGCTCAAGGGGCGGCCGCCACGTAGCGCTCCCAGCCGCCGCGCCGCAGCGCGCAGGCCGGGCAGTGGCCGCAGCCATAGCCCCAGGGATGCAGCGTCTCGCGCACGCCGAAATAGCAGCTGTGGGTTTCGCGCACGAGCAGCGCCACCAGCGGCGCGCCGCCGAGCCGTTCGGCCAGCTGCCAGGTCTGCGCCTTGTCGCGCCGCATCAGCGGCGTGTGCAGCACGAAACGCTGGTCCATGCCGAGGTTGAGCGCCACCTGCATCGCCTTGATGGTGTCGTCGCGGCAGTCCGGGTAGCCGGAGTAATCGGTCTCGCACATGCCGCCGACCAGGTGGCGGACGCCGCGTCGCACCGCGAGCGCCGCGGCAAAAGTCAGGAACAGCAGGTTGCGCCCCGGCACGAAGGTGTTGGGCAGGCCGCCGGCGCCGAGCGTGATCTCGGCGTCGCGGGTCAGCGCCGTCTCCGACAGCCGGCCGAGCGCCTCCAGCCCGAGCGTATGGTCCTCGCCGAGCCGCGCCGCCCAGTCCGGTCGCAGGGCGACGAGACCGTCGCGCACCGCCGCACGGCACTCCAGCTCGACGGCGTGGCGCTGGCCGTAGGCGAAGCCGAGTGTCTCCACCCGCGCGAAGCGGTCGAGCGCCCACGCGAGGCAGGTGGCGGAGTCCTGGCCGCCGGAGAACAGCACCAGGGCGGCGTCCTCGCTGATCAGGGTCGTGGCCATGTCAGGCGATCCCGATCATCTTGTGCGCCTGTACGCTGAGCCGCCATCGCGGGTGCGCCAGGCAGTACGCCACCGCGGCGCGTGTGTTGGCGGCCTGCTTGGGACCGTCCATCGGCTGCAGGAAGAAATGGCCGAACTCCAGCGCTTCGAGTGCCGCCGGATCCAGCCCCGCCTGCGGGAACACCAGCTTGAGCTCGGTGCCGTGGCGCTGCCGCAGCGGCGCTCCGGCTTTCGGGCTGACGCAGATCCAGTCCCGGCCGTTCCAATCCAAGTCGGGAGGCGCCTCCAACGTGCCGTTGGTCTCCACCGCGACCGCGAAGCCGCGCGCGTGCACCGCGCCGATCAGCGCCGCGTCGAGCTGCAGCAGCGGCTCGCCGCCGGTGAACACCACCAGCCGCCGCTCGGTACCACCGCGCCAGCACGACGCGATCGCCTCGGCGAGCAGTGCCGCGGTACCGAAGCGGCCGCCGCCCTCGCCGTCGGTGCCGACAAAGTCGGTGTCGCAGAACCGGCAGGCGGCGTCGGCGCGGTCGGCCTCACGTCCGGACCACAGGTTGCAGCCGGCGAAGCGGCAGAACACCGAGGCCCGTCCGGCCTGCGCGCCCTCGCCCTGCAGGGTCGCGAAGATTTCCTTCACCGTATACGACATGGCCGCGGGATGTCGTCCCGAACGCGGCGCGGCGCAAGCCCGGATCTCGCGGATCAGCCGGCGTCGCCCTCCCGGCCGGCCAGCATCGCGTGCATGCCGAGCCGGCCCAGCAGCTCCATGTCGCGGCTCTCCGCCGCGTTCGGCGTGGTCAGCAGTTTGGCGCCGTAGAAGATCGAGTTGGCGCCGGCGAGGAAGCACAGCGCCTGCGCCTCGTCGCTCAGGCTCTCGCGCCCGGCCGACAGCCGCACCATGCTGCGCGGCATAGTGATGCGCGCCGCAGCGATGACGCGGACGAAGTCGATCGCATCGACCGGGGCGGCATCCGCGAGCTGCGTGCCGGCCACGCGCACCAGCAGGTTGATCGGCACGCTCTCGGGATGCACCGGCAGGCAGGCCAGCGTGGCGAGCAGGCTCGCCCGGTCCTCCTCGCTCTCGCCCAGGCCGATGATGCCGCCGCAGCAGACATGGATGCCGGCGTCGCGCACGTGGCCCAGCGTGTCGAGCCGCTCCTGGTAGGTGCGGGTGCTGATCACCTGCCCGTAATGCTCGGGCGAGGTGTCGAGGTTGTGGTTGTAGTAGTCGAGCCCGGCGGCGCGCAGCCGGCCGGCCTGGCCGGCGCTGAGCATGCCCAGCGTCACGCAGCTCTCCAGACCCAGGGCACCCACGCCCTCGACCATGGCGCAGACCGCGTCGAGGTCCTGCTCCTTGGGCGAGCGCCACGCGGCGCCCATGCAGAAGCGGCTGGCGCCGGCCCGCTTCGCCGCGCGCGCCTCCGCCAGCACCGCCTCGACCGCCATCAGCTTGCTCGCCTTGAGCCCGGAGGCGTGGTGCGCACTCTGCGAGCAGTAGCCGCAATCCTCCGGGCAGCCGCCGGTCTTGATCGAGAGCAGCGTCGAGATCTGCACCGCCGAGGGATCGAAGTTCGCGCGATGCGTGGCCTGGGCGCGGAACAGCAGCTCGGGGAAGGGCAGGGCGATCAAGGCCGCGATCTCCTCGCGGCTCCAGTCGTGGCGCAGCCCGGCGTCGGCCGGCCGCGGGTCCAGGCGATGCGCTGCGCCGTCCGGCATGGTGCGGGCTCCTCGAGGTCGCCCCGTCATACCGGCTGGCGACCGGAGGTGATAGAC
>CAXTOE010000143.1:0-6828 GCA_964245685.1 uncultured Acetobacteraceae bacterium
GCTGCAGGCGCCACGACCGGCAGCGCACCCGGCAGCTCCGCCGCCGAGACGTCCGGAACATCCCTGAGGCTGGAGGGGCGCCGCGGGCGCGCTACTCGGAAGCGGCCCGCAGCACCGCGAGGCCGCCCTCGAGATCGGCGATCAGTTCGTCGGGGTCTTCCAGTCCGATGTGGAAGCGGCAGGCCGGTCCCTCCAGGCGGCTGGACTCGAGGCTGCGGGTCACCGCCGTCGGCAACGCCAGGCTCTCATAGCCGCCCCAGGATTCGCCGATGCCGAACACGCCCAGCGCGTCCACCATCGCGTCGACCGCCGCCGGGTCGAATTCAGGACGGAACACCACGCCGAACAGGCTGCTGGCGCCGGTGAAGTCGCGCAGCCAGATCTCGTGTCCGGGAGAGCCCGGCAGGGCCGGATGCAGCACCCGGGCGACCTCGTCGCGGGTGGCGAACCACTCCGCCACAGCGAGCGCGGAGCGGGATTGCCGTTCCAGCCGCACGCCCAGCGTGCGCAGGCCGCGCAGGGTGAGCCAGCAATCGTCCGGGCTGGCATACTGGCCGAGCTGGATCGCGGCATCGCGCAGCACCCGCCAGTCCTGCTCGTCCGCCACCGTGACCGCGCCGACGATCACGTCGGCATGGCCTCCGGCGTACTTGGTCAGCGCCTGGATGGAGACGTCGGCGCCGTGCTCGAACGGCTGGAACACGTGGATGCCCCAGGTGTTGTCGAGCAGCAGCTTGGCGCCGTGCTCGTGCGCCACGCGCGCCAGCATCGGCACGTCCTGCACCTCGAAGCTGTGGCTGCCGGGGCTCTCCGAGAGCACGACTTGGGTGTTGGGGCGCATCATGGCGCGCAGCCGCGCCTCGGGGATCATCGGCTCGTAATACTCGGTCTCGACGCCCATGCGGCGCAGCATGGTGTCGCAGAAGCGGCGCGTGGGACCGTAGACGCAGTCCGGCATCAGGCAGTGGCCGCCGGCGCCGAGGAAGGCGAGCAGCGGGGTGGTGACCGCGGCCAGGCCGGAGGAGACGATCTGGCTGTGGGTGCCGCCCTCGATCTCGGCGATGACCGCCTCGAGGTGGAACTGGGTCGGCGTGCCGCAGGCGCCGTAGGTGAGCTCGTGGCCGTAGCGCTTGCTCCCACGCTCGCGCAGGGCGTGCAGGCTCGGGAACAGCACGGTGGAGCCACGCGCCACCGGCGGATTGACGAAGCCGTCCTCCGGTCCCTCCCCGCCATCGCCGCCGACATGGCGGCCGGCGCGGACCATGCGGGTCGAGAGCGTGCTCCAGCCGTCGGCGACCCGCGCCTGATCCGGCGGCTGGCCGAGCCGGTTCACGCGGCACCTCCGGCCGAGGCGCGCGGCAGCTCGGGATGGCTCGCCCATTCGGTCCAGGAGCCGTCGAACAGCGCGTTCGCGGGAAAGCCCGCGACCGCCAGTCCGAGCGAGAGCACCGAGGCGGTCAGGCCGGATCCGCAGCTGGTCACCACCGGCAGGCTGCCGTCGATCCCGGCGGCGGCGAAGCGGGCGCGCAGGGCCTCGACCGGCAGCAGCCGACGGTCCGGGCCGAGCAGCTCGGTGAACGGCAGGCTGGCGCTGCCCGGGATGTGGCCGCCCGGCAGCCCCGGACGCGGCTCGGGGACGTGCGCCAGGAAGCGCGCCCGGCTGCGCGCATCGATCACCACGGCCTGACGCTCACCGGCGGCGATGGCGATCATGTCGCCGAGGCCCACGAGGCGTTCGGCGCGCAGGCGTGGGACGAACCGCGACGCCGCGACCGGTGCCGGTTCGCCCGCCTCTACCGGCAGCGCCGCCTCACGCCAGGCGGTCAGGCCGCCATCCAGCACCTGCACCAGGTCATGCCCGAACAGGCCGAGCAGCCACCAGCCGCGCGCAGCACCCACCGGTCCGGACTGGTCGTAGAGCACCACGCGGCTCGCGTTGCCGACGCCGAGAGAGGCGATCAGCCGCGCGAACCTGCCCTGGCTCGGCACCATGTGCGGCAGGCCTCCCTCCGGATCGGAGAACGCCTCGACATCGAGGCGCCGTGCGCCCGGAATGTGGGCGTCGAGGAAGCGCTGATCGGGGTCGAAATCGTCGCCGGGCAACCGCGCGGTCGCATCCAGTACCACCAGGTCGGACGCGCCGAGGTGCGGATGAAGCTCGCGGACGGTCAGCAACGGCGTCATGTCGGGGTCAGCTCATCCGGCGGCGGCGGCGCCCGCCAACCGGGTCGCTTCCCCTCAACAGATCATTGCAGGGCGTGTCCCGCAAGCAGCTCGCGGACCCGGCGCGCCGCAGCAGCTCCCTTCAGCGAGTCGCGCCACATCGTCTCGGCGACGCGCTGATGCGAGGTCACCGCCTCCGGGGCGCCAGTGACCAGGGCGACGCCGCTCGCGTTGACGCAGCTCGCATCGCTGCGGAACGGGTTGATCACCAGCGTGGCGCGGTCGCGCTGACGCATCAGGGTGCAGTTGGTGGTGAGCTCGCCGCCGGGGATCAGGCTGAACTGCAGCCCCATCGGCTCGGTCTCGAGCATGGCGGCGATGCTCTCCACCTCGGCCGCCGCGATCTTGCGGCAGTAGGCGCGAAGGTTGGCGCTGAGCCGGACGTTCTCCGCCACCCCCTGCTCGAGGAAGCGCTGCAGTACCGGCTCGGAGATCATCGTGATCAGGTTGGGGCGGCGCATCTGGTAGGCGCGCTTGCGCGCCACCATGATGCCGAGCACCTGCTCGGACAGCGCCTTCACCGTGGGCGCGTCCGCGCCGGACTGCTCGGCGGTCTCGGCGAAGGTCTGCGCCAGCAGCCCGTCATAGCTCTCCGAGGTCACCAGGTAGCAGAGCGGCTCGCCGACCTGCAGCACCTGATCGGCGGTCTCCTCGAGCTGCCGGACACGCTCGAAGAAGCCGATGGTGCGGCTGTAGTATTCGACGCCGATGCCGAGCAGGGAGAGCGGTGAGATCTTGAGCAGCTCGGCGAGGCGCTGCACCGTGTCCAGCTTGATGACCTCGCCCTTCTCGTAGCGGTAGAGGGCCGCACGGGACACGCCGAGCCGAGCCGCGATCTCTTCGGCGCGCATGCCGGATTCAAGCCGGTAGGCTCTCAATTGCTGACCGATCTCGTTCAGGCGCATCGTCTCTTCCTTGCCTAGCCCGCAGGCGCGATGAAGCGTCGTCGAAAAAGCTGGATCGGAAGCCCCACGAACAACGCTTACATCAATAAAACGTTAAATCAGCGGAATTGTCCACCGGCTTCACGGAATCGTTTTTATTCAAAAACGCCGTCGTGATGAAGAGGCTTCGCCAGTCGTCATCGCAGCGGCGCCCCGGTCGCCGAGGCGGTGTCTGCACGACCGGACGGTTGCCGGCACCCGCGATCGGCGCGAAAGGAGCGTATGCCCGAGCGAATCATGATGGGTCTGCTGCTCGGGGGCGTCGCCACCGGCTGCATCATCGTCCTGTACCCGTTCTTCTCCGCCCTGCTGTGGGCGGCGATCCTGACCTTCACCACTTGGCCGGTATACCGGCATCTGCAGCAGCGCTCGGGCCGCTACACCGCGGCCACGCTGATGATGATCCTGACCGCGCTGCTGGTGGTGCTGCCGCTGGCGCTGGTGGCCTCGGCGGGGATCGCCGACGCGCCGGGGATCGTGCGGGCGATCGAGAACGCGCTGGCGATGCATCTGCCGGAGCCGCCGCGCTGGGTCGCCGGCACGCCGCTGATCGGGCGGCAGGTGGCGCAGACCTGGACCAAATGGTCTGCCGACCTCTCCGCCGCCGGCGCCTTCGTCCAGCCCTATCTCGGCAGCATCGCCGCGCGGGCGCTGAACCTGCTGGTCCAGATCGCGAGCGGCCTGCTGCAGCTGGTGCTGGCGCTGTTCATCGCCTTCTTCTTCTGGGTGAACGGCGAGTCGCTGGGCGCGCACGTCACCGCCATCATCCGACGCATCGCCGGCTCCTACGCCGATCGCCTGCTCGGGGTGACCGGAAGCACGGTGCGCGGCACCGTCTACGGCATCCTCGGCACCGCCATCGTCCAGGGCATCCTCACCGGTATCGGCTTCACCATCGCCCACGTGCCGAGCCCGGTGCTGTTCGGCGGCATCGCCGCCTTCTTCGCCGTGCTGCCGATCGGCGCGCCGCTGGTCTGGGTGCCGGCGGCCATCTGGCTCGCGCTGACCCACCACCTGGCCTGGGGGATCGTGCTCGGCGTCTACGGCGTGGTGGCGATTTCGGGCGCCGACCACGTCATCCGGCCGGTCTTCATCTCGCGCGGTGCCCAGCTGCCCTACCTGCTGACGGTGCTCGGCGTGCTGGGCGGCGTGCTCGCGTTCGGCGGCCTCGGGATCTTCCTCGGCCCGGTGCTGCTGGGCGTCGGCTACACGCTGGCGGTCGAGTTCGCGGCAACCGGGGGATCCGCGAAGGAGGGCGAGGCGCAGGACGCTGGGGCGCGGGACCCCGATGAGGCTCCGGTGCCGCTGCTGGAGGACGTCGCGTGACGGTTGGGGCCTGACGGTTGGGGCTTGAGGGACGTGGCGTGAAGATCGTCAGCTGGAACCTGCTGCGACGCGTCGGCGCCTCGGTCGAGGATGTGGGCCGGCTGATCGAAAGCGAGCGTCCCGACCTGATGCTGATGCAGGAGGCGACGCGCGAGATCGACCAGCTCGTGGAGCGGATCGGCGGCCACTACGCACGCTCGCCGCTGCCCGGGCGGATCCACGGCGTCGCCTGCTGGAGCCCTGGGCCGTTCCGCAGTCCGCCCTTGGTGTGGCCGCTGCAGCCGGGCGCCCTGATCCGCCGGATCTGCCAGGTGATCGATTGCGGCGAGTTCTCGGTGGCCAACGTGCATCTCTCGCACGGCCAGGTGCTCAACCGCCGCCAGCTCCGGCTGATCGCCGAACGGCTGCCGGCGCGCGGCGCGGTGCTCGGCGACTACAACCTGGTCGGACCGGCGCTGCTGCCGGGCTTCCGCGACGTGGGTCCGCGCGAGCCCACCCACCGCATGGCCGACATGGTAGGGGTCAGGCTCGACCGCTGCCTGGTGCGCGGCCTCAGGTGCCGCCACGCCGAGATCCTGCCGCACCGGCTGTCGGACCATCATCCGATCAAGGTCGAGCTCGACCTGTGAGCCCGTTCGCCGGGCCGCCTCACAGGTAGGGAAGCAGCAGGCGTGCCGCGGAGTCGCGGATGCGCACCGGGAAGGCACGCGCGGCGAGCTGCTCGCCCCCATATCGCGCGTGCCGGTGTGCCAGCATGAACGCGTCGAGCTCGTGCGCCAGGTCGCGGTCGTGCACCTCGACGTTGAGCTCGAAGTTCAGCCGCAGGCTGCGCACGTCCTGGTTGGCGCTGCCGATCAGCGACCAGGCGCGGTCGACGACCATCAGCTTGGAATGGTTGAAGGGCGGATCCGACAGCCAGATCCGCACACCGGCATCCAGCAGCGGGATGTTGTTCGGGGCACGCGCCCAGTCCACCAGCGGCTGGTTGCTCCGGCGCGGCAGCACCAGGTCGATCTCCACCCCGCGCATCGACGCCATCGCCAGCACCGTCAGCAGACGCTCGTCGGGCAGGAAGTACGGCGTCATGATGCGCACCGACCGGCGCGCCAGCGCGACACCCTGCATGATCACGAACTCGATCTTCTCCAGGTCGCTGTCCGGCCCGGAGGTGACCACGCGGCAGAACGCCTCGCCGTCCGTGGCGCTCTGCCGGCCATAGAACAGCACGGGATCGAGCTCCTCGCCGCTGGTGAAGGACCAGTCCTTGGCGAACGCCTCGGCGAGCTGGTCCACGATCGGGCCGGTCAGGCGGAAATGGGTGTCCGAGACCGGATGGCTCGGCCGGAACCGCAGCACGTTCTCGACAGCGATGTTCAGGCCGCCGGTGAAGCCGACCGCCCCGTCGACGACCAGGACCTTCTTGTGCGTGCGCAGGTTGAGGAACGGCATGCGCCACGGCAGCGCCGAGTGCATGAAGCGGGCCACCGGCACCCCCGCCGCGCGCAGCCGTCGGGCGACCCCGCAGCGGAAGTAGCCGCTGCCGATGCCGTCGACCAGCACACGCACCGCGACGCCACGCCCGTGCGCGGCGATGATCGCGTCGACGAACCGGCCGCCGACCGGGTCGTCGTGGAACAGGTAGGAGCAGAGCAGCAGGCTGCGACGTGCGCCCTCGATCGCCTCGATCATGACCGGATAGGCGCTGTCGCCGTCATGCAGGCATCGCACCCGGTTGCCGGCCAGGAGCGAACGTCCGGTCAGCCGCGCCACCGCACCGACCAGCGGCGCCAGATGACCCTCCAGCGCCGGCGTCTCGGCCGCCGCGTCGCGCCGGCTCGACCACGGCCTCGCCTCGCTGAGCCGCTTGGCCAGCCGGCGCACCCGGTTGATGCCGAGGGTGACGTAGAGGAAGGCGCCGATGAGGGGCGCGAGCCAAGTCAGGCCGATCCAGCCGATCGCGGCACCGATGTCGCGCTTGGTGCGCAGCACGTGAAGCGTCACCACCGCCGCCAGCAGGATGCGCAGCGGCGCCAGCAGGTCCGAGGTCAGCGCCGCCACGGGATGCATGGGCGACCGGCCGCGCTCAGGCCGGCCGCGGGCGATAAACGGTTTGGTAGGCAATCAGCCGCATGCTGCGCAAGGCAGCGGAAGGAGGCCTCACGATGTCCATCGTGCGACGATGCCGCGCCGGCGGCGATCCGGCCACAACGTTGCCCGCACCGGCAGGCGGATCGCTGGCACCTGTGGCCAGACGGTCACGCGGCACCGCCGCGCAGGCGCGCGGCATGCTGGCCGAGGACAGGGTCTGCCGCATCCTGGAGGCGGAAGGCTGGAC
>CAXTOE010000144.1:0-606 GCA_964245685.1 uncultured Acetobacteraceae bacterium
TGATGGTCAGGGTGGTGAAGCCGATGTCCGGGATCAGGCCGGACAGGCCGGCGAAGCCGCCGACCGCGCCCGACGCGGTGACCGCTGCCTGCACGAACAGGTCGCGCAGGCGACGGTCCGGCGGCGTCGGCTCGTCCAGCACCGACATCGCGGCCGGGCTCTTCAATCCGATCACGGCGACGTCGAAGGCGCGCACGATCGCGCTCTCGCCGATCCCCTGGAGCTTGATCTGCAGCGCCGGTGCCATGCCGATGCCGCGCAGGCCGAGCCGGGTCACCTGGCCGACGGCGCCCCCCATCAGGTCGGCGAGCCGGACCAGCATGCCGCGGCCGGTCTCGACCTGCCCCAGCGCGCGCTCCAGCATGGTGATCGAGGCCTCGCTCAGCCCGCGGCTGTCGGTTGGCAGCGGGGTGAGCTCGTTGCGTGCTGACCCCGGACCTGTGGCGGCGCTCATCGCGATCTCCTATTACCGCACGTCTAACGCGTCAGCGGAGATCCGGCTTCACGCCCGGCGAAGACAAGGGGCAAGCCGACGCGGCCGCCTCAGGCGGCGTCGGCGTCGGCGGCCGGGTTGGCGGCGAGCTTCTGCGCCACGTGCATCAGCAC
>CAXTOE010000144.1:616-1966 GCA_964245685.1 uncultured Acetobacteraceae bacterium
GGGGTCAGCTCGTTGCGTGCTGACCCGGGACCTGTGGCTCCTGGGCCTGTGGCGGCGCTCATCGCGATCTCCTGTTGCCGCACGTCTAACGCGTCAGCGGAGATCCGGCTTCACGTGCGGGAACGATGATGATGAGGGCCTCAGGCGGCGTCGGCGTCGGCGACCGGGCTGGCGGCGAGCTTCTGCGCCACGTGCATCAGCACCGTGCGGTCCTCCGGCGGGCAGCGCCGGAACAGGCGCAGCAGCGACATCTCCTCGGCGGAGAGCACGCTGTCGGTGGCGAGGCCTTCCCAGCCCTCCTTCAGCATGCTGACCGAGACCCCCAGCGCTTCGGCGATGCGTCGCAGCTTGCCGCTCATCTGGCCGGCCCGGCCGGTCTCCCACTGAGCCACCGCGCTGCGCGAGACGCCGGTGGAGACTGCCAGGGTGTCCTGGGTCAGGCCGCGCGCGCGCCGCAGGGTGCGGATGCGGCTGCCGATGGTGACGGCCGGGCTGTCGTCGCCGGGCACGCCGCTCATCGTGACCGGCGCTGCGGCGGCAGCGAGGTTCGGCACGTGGGCGCCGAGATGATCGGCCATGAGGTCGGGCGCGCGGGTCGCTGTCTGGTCGCGGGCGCAGCCTGGAGCGTGCATCAAAAACCGCCGATCATCTCGTTTCGGGTACAGCCACATACCGCGTCGTGACGGCGGGCCTGTTTCACAAAATCTTGAGAAAGCTGATTTACGATTTACTAACGTTTATTTATCAGGGTGTTGCGGCGAGGGTCGGGCGGAGAAGGCGGGAACCGAACCGCGCCCGCCGACTTGATAGGCCTGTATCCCGACAAAGCTAAGACGCGCGCAGACCGCACACGATGCAACCCCTGCTGGAGTCGCAAACCATGGCCTTCCATCTCTCCCGTGCGACTGCGCCGGGGCTTGCCTTCGCGGCGGCGATGCTCGCGGGTCTCTGCGCCACCCCGGCCTCGGCGCAGGCGCTTCGCGCCTCCTCGTCGAACTCGCTGGCGGCCGGCCCGACCGCCGACCGCAACTCGACGCCGACCTCCTCGACCACGGGATTGCCCGGCGCGACGGCGCGGCAGACCACCTCGACCGGCACCGGCTGGCACTCCCCGGTCAGCATCCTCGGCATGCCGCTGCGTGTCGCGGCACCGGTCACCCCGGCCTACAACAATGCCGCCGCCTTCAGCACCTTTGCCGGGCAGCCGGAGAACGGCAAGGACGCGGTGCTGCAGCAGAGCATCGACGGCGCACCGTAGCGGCGTCGCCTCAGCGCCAGCCGCCCATGCTGGCGATCGCCCGCCAGTGCGCGGGCGAGACCGATACCACGGACAGCCGGGATTGTCGTAGC
>CAXTOE010000144.1:1976-6262 GCA_964245685.1 uncultured Acetobacteraceae bacterium
CCGACAGGCTGACCGGACGCGTGAAGCCGCCCCGCGCGCGCATGTCGACGCAGACCCAGTCGCCGGATGCCGCGGTAGGATCGGGATAGGCCTCGCGCACCACCTCGACCACCCCCACGATCAGCTTGCCGATGTTCGAGTGGTAGAAGAAGGCGAGGTCGCCGCGTCGCATCGCCGTCAGGTTGCGCTTAGCCTGGTGGTTTCGCACCCCCGTCCACGGCTCGACCTCGCGCTGCGTCTGTTGGTCCCAGGAGAACGCGTCCGGTTCCGACTTCACCAGCCAGTGGCCTACCTCGCTCACGCCGCCACGGCACCGTCACGAAACACGGTGCGGAAGCCGCGTATCACCGTGCTCTCGAACAGCTCCGCCTTGGCGTAGGGATCGCTGGCAGCGAATCCCTCGGCCTCCGCCCGGTCCGCGACGTCGATCACCAGCAGGCTGCCGCAGGGCCGGCCGTCGAGGTCGAGCAGCGGGCCGGCATGGACCAGCTTGTCGACGTAGCGCTCGAGGTAGGACAGGTGGTTCGGACGCACCGCCAGCCGGGTTTCCAGCAGCCCAGGCTTGTCGGTGCAGGTGATGGCGAACAGCATGGTGGTCCCTCCCCGCCGCGCGCGTGCGCGCCCCTCGCCCGGAGCACGCAGGTTCGGGCGCGGCCATGATAGGATCACCCCTCGCGGCGCGACAGGGGTGCGGCTCTCGTGGCACGGTCGCGTCGCTCTTCCTCTGCAACGCCGCGCGCGCTACATCTCCCACGGTCCGTCCACGCTAGGGTGCGCCGCCTTGGATGCCACGCCGACATACGCCAAGCCGCGCGCCAGGTCGGGCACCGGCTTCCTGCATCGCTTCGCCAACCCGGGACGGTTCCTCCGTCTCGCGGCGCGGGTGCAGCCCTGGCTGACCGTCGCGGCGCTGCTGCTGACTGCGTGGGGATTGGCGTGGGGGCTGTTCTTCTCTCCCGCCGACTGGCAGCAGGGCGACGCGGTGCGGATCATGTATGTGCATGTGCCGGCCGCCTGGCTCGCCTCGGCCGGCTACGCGGCGCTGGCCGTGTGCTCCGCGCTGTCGTTGGTGTGGCGGCATCCTCTGGCCGACTTGGCCGCGGCGGAGATCGGTCCGGTCGGGGCCGCGATCACCGCGATCTGCCTGGCTTCCGGCTCGCTCTGGGGTAAGCCGATGTGGGGCGCATGGTGGGTCTGGGACGCCCGGCTGACCTCGGTGCTGGTGCTGTTCTTCCTCTATCTCGGCCACGTGGCGCTGATGCGCGCCTTCGACGAGCCGCAGCGCGGCGCCCGGGCGGCGGCGATCCTGGCGCTGGTCGGCGCGGTCGACCTGCCGATCATCAAGTTCAGCGTGCAGTGGTGGAACACGCTGCACCAGCCGGACAGCATCACCCTGACCGGGGCGCCGACCATGTCGCTGTCGATGCTCTGGCCGCTGCTGGTCGCCACCCTCGGCTTCAGCTTCGGCTTCGCCGCCATCGTGACCGCCCGCCTGCGCGCGGCGGTGATGGAGCAGAAGCTGCGCACGCTGCTGCTCGGGCGCACCGGCCGGGAGATCATCTCGTGACCCACCTGCCCTTCATCGCCGCCGCCTACGGCCTCACCCTGGCGCTGGCGGCATGGCTCGGGATCGGCGCCGCGCTGCGCCTGTCGCGGGCGCGGAACCGGCTCGCCGCCGTCGAGGGCGGCGCGGGCAGGCGACCCGCACGGTCGGCTGGGAGCAGGGTATCATGACCCGCAAGTCGCGCCGGCTCTGGCTGCTGGTCAGCTGCGGCCTCGGCCTCGGCTCCGCCACGGCACTGGCGCTGGACGCCTTCAGCGCCAACATCGTGTTCTTCATGGCGCCGTCGCAGCTGATGACGCAGAAGCCGGCTCCCGGGCGCACCATCCGCCTGGGCGGCATGGTGGTCGCGGGATCGCTGCGCGAGGAACACAAGGAAGGCGAGCCGGTGGCACGGTTCTCGGTGACGGACGGACAGAACGCGGTGCTGGTGCGCTACGTGGGGGTGCTGCCGGACCTGTTCCGCGAGGGGCAGAGCGTGGTCGCACTCGGCGCGATGGACAGCGACGGCAGCTTCAGCGCCTCGGAGGTGCTGGCCAAGCACGACGAGACCTACATGCCCAAGGAGGTGGCCGCGGCGCTTCGCCGGTCCGGCAAGTGGGACCCGCGCTTCGGCCCCGCCCCCTCGGCGGCGAGCTGGGACCGCATGACCGGCGTCGCGCCGGGAACCAAGACGGCCGCCGCGACGGCCCAGGGCAGCTGAGCGATGAGTCCGGAGCTCGGTCGATTCGCACTGGCGCTCGCCTGCTGCCTGGCGCTGGCGCAGGCGGTGCTGCCGATCATCGGCGCCGCCCGGCGCGACATACGCCTGATGGCGACCGCGCCGGCGCTGGCGCTCGGGCAGCTGGTGGCCCTGGCGATCTCGTTCGCCTGTCTTGCCAACGCCGCGATCACCGACGACTTCTCGGTGCAGAACGTCGCCGAGAACAGCGCGCTGGCCAAGCCGCTGCTCTACAAGATCACCGGCATCTGGGGCAACCACGAGGGCTCGATCCTGCTCTGGTCGTTGATCCTGGCGCTGTGCGGTGCGGCCGTCGCCGGCTTCGGACGCAACCTGCCGGCGGCACTCCGCGCCCGGGTGATCGCGGTGCTCGGCGGAGTCGCGGCGGGCTTCGAGCTGTTCTGCCTGCTCACCTCGAACCCGTTCGACCGGGTCTGGCCGGCGCCGGTCGACGGCAACGGCATGAATCCGCTGCTGCAGGATCCCGGCCTCGCCTTCCATCCACCCATCCTCTACACCGGCTATGTCGGCTTCGCGGTGCCGTTCGCCTTCGCCGTCGCCGCCCTGATCGAGGGCCGCGTCGACGCCGCCTGGGGCCGCTGGGTGCGCCCCTGGGCGCTCGCCGCCTGGTGCTTCCTGACCTGTGGCATCGCGCTCGGCTCCTGGTGGTCGTACTACGTGCTGGGCTGGGGCGGCTACTGGTTCTGGGATCCGGTGGAGAACGCCTCTCTGCTGCCCTGGTTGACCGGCACCGCGCTGGTGCATTCGGCGGTGGTGGTCGAGAAGCGCGAGGCGATGAAGATCTGGACCGTGCTGCTGGCGATCGGCACCTTCTCGCTGTCGCTGTCGGGTACCTTCCTGGTGCGCTCGGGCATCCTCAACTCGGTGCACGCCTTCGCCAACGACCCCGCGCGCGGCGTGTTCATTCTCGGCCTGCTCGGGCTGGTGATCGGCGGCTCGCTGCTGCTGTTCGCGTTGCGCGCGCCGAAGCTGAGCTCGGGCGGGGTGTTCGCGCCGCTGTCGCGCGAGGGCGCGCTGGTGCTGAACAACATCCTGCTGTGCTCGATCTGCGCGGTGGTGCTGACCGGCACCATGTACCCGCCGTTCGCGAGCCTGCTGTTCGGCGCCACCATCTCGGTCGGCAAGCCGTTCTTCGACTCCACCACCATCCCGATGACCATCCCGCTGCTGGCGGCGATGGCGATCGGCCCGATGATGCCGTGGAAGCGCGCGCAGATGGCGCCGGTGCTGACCCGCCTGTGGTGGGCGAGCCTGTTCGGCCTGCTCGCCGGGCTGATCGCCGCCTTCAGCCTGAAGGGCGTGCTGCCGGTGCTGGCGTTCGGCTTCGCGGTCTGGGTCATCGCCGGGGCCGCCGCCGACCTCGCGCACAAGGTGCAGCTGTTCCGGGTCCGGCCGTCGCAGAGCCTGCACCGCGCCCGCATGCTGCCGCGCGCTGCCCTCGGTGCGGCGCTCGCGCATGTCGGCGCCGGCGTCACCGTGATCGGGCTCGCCGGCATGTCGCAGGCGCAGCACAAGATCGTCGAGATCCATGCCGGCGACAGCGTGGCGCTGGCGGGTTACCGCTGGACCCTGGACGGCATCCGCGACGTGCCCGGCCCGAACTACGTCGCGCGCACCGCCACCATCACCGTGACGCGCGGCGGACGGCTGGTCACCGTGCTGCATCCCTCCAAGCGCAGCTTCGCCAGCCAGAACCAGACCACCAGCGAGGTGGCGATCCACACCAACCTGGTGTCCGACCTCTACGCGGTGCTGGGCGACGAGCATGGCAGCACTGCGGTGCTGCGGCTGCACGACAATCCGCTGGCGCCCTGGATGTGGCTCGGGGCGCTGGTGATGGCGATCGGCGGCGGGCTCTCGCTCAGCGACCGGCGGGTGCGCGTCGGCGCCCCGCGTCGAGCCCGTCGCGCCGGGCTCAGCGCGGCGGAGCGTCCGGATGCCAGACAGCGGCGGGCTGTCGCGCCCGCCCCAGCGGACCCTGCA
>CAXTOE010000144.1:6272-6804 GCA_964245685.1 uncultured Acetobacteraceae bacterium
ATCCACGCCCCCTCGGTCGATCGCGTCGTGCCGGCCTTCGATCTGCCCGCGCAGGCACCCGGAGAGGGCTTCTCCTCCACCCTGCTCGCCCGCCAGACGCGGCCGGTGCTGGTCAACTTCTTCGCCTCCTGGTGCATCCCCTGCGTGCTGGAGGCGCAGACGCTGGCGGCGATGGCCGCCACGCTGCCGATCTGGGGCATCGCCTACGAGGACGACCCGCGCAACGCCCAGGGCTTCGTCAGCCGCACCGGCAATCCCTACGCCCGCGTCGCCTCGGACCGCGGCGGCCTGACGGCGATCGACTGGGGCGTGTCCGGCGTGCCGGAGAGCTTCCTGGTGGCGCCCGGCGGGACGATACGCTGGCACGTCGCCGGTCCGCTGACCGACGACGTGATCCGCAGCGGGCTGCGTCCGGCGCTCGACGGGCTGCGTCGATGATGATGACCCGGGGGATGATCCGGGGCATCTGCCTGCTGCTGCTGCTGCTGCTGGCGCCGATGACGGCCCTGGCGGTGGACGATCCGTCCGAGAT
>CAXTOE010000145.1:0-324 GCA_964245685.1 uncultured Acetobacteraceae bacterium
GCAGCACCGGGGCGACGGGGCGCAGCCCGAACGACATCGGCACCGCCAGCCGCACCCGGCCGCGCGGCGCCGCCGAGGTGGCGCGCGCCTCCGCCTCCACCGCCTCGCCCTCCCCCAGCATGTGCGCGGCGCGCACCGCCAGCACCCGACCGGTCTCGGTCAGGGCGAGCCGACGCGAGGTGCGATGCAGCAGCCGCTCGCCGACGCGCAGCTCCAGCCGCTTGATCGCCTTCGAGACGGTGGCGGTGGACAGGCCGAGCTCCGCGGCCGCGCCGGCGAAGGAGCCGGTGGCCGCGATGCGGGCGAAGATCGCCCAGCCCTCCA
>CAXTOE010000145.1:334-4291 GCA_964245685.1 uncultured Acetobacteraceae bacterium
TCGGGAAGCGGCATCGGCAAGCACCTCGTTCAGGAAACGATGCGTTGCCATCATTTCCGTTCTGGCGACCGCCGTCGAGCACCATATCGGTGGTCGTGCATACAGGGAGAGGAATCATGATCGAGCTGAGACCCTTCGACAGGCTGGGCGGCGCGGACCATGGCTGGCTCAAGGCCAGGCACCACTTCTCGTTCGCCGGCTACCACGATCCGCAGCGCATGGGCTGGGGCGCGCTGCGGGTGTGGAACGACGACGAGATCGCCGCGGGCCGCGGCTTCCCCGCGCATCCGCACGCCGACATGGAGATCATCACCTATGTCCGGGAAGGCGCCATCACCCACGAGGACTCGCTGGGCAATGTCGGTCGCACCGAGGCCGGCGACGTGCAGGTGATGTCGGCCGGGTCGGGGGTGCGGCACGCCGAGTACAACGCGGAGCGCGAGGCCACCCGGATCTTCCAGATCTGGATCCTGCCCGAGACGCGCGGCGGCACGCCGAGCTGGGGTGCGCGGCCATTCCCGAAGGCCGGCCGCTCGGGCCGCTTCGTGACCCTGGCCAGCGGCTTCGCCGGGGACGAGGACGCGCTGCCGATCCGTGCTTCGGCGCGCGTGCTCGGTGCGACGCTCAAGGCGGGGGAGCGCATCTCGCTCGCACTCGACCCGGCGCGGCACGCCTACTTGGTGCCGGCGCGCGGCACGATCGAGATCGACGGGCTGAGGGTGGGAACACGCGACGGTGCGGCGATCACCGACAGCGCCGGGGTGGAGATCGTCGGCGTGGAGGATGCGGAGATCGTCCTGGTCGACGCGGCCTAGCGCCTGGTCGGGAAAGCCGGAGGCTTCCCCCCACCCGAGACAAGCGGTGGGTCCCCTGCTTGGCATCTATGGCAGAGATGCCATATCCATCGCCGGTTCGATGGAGGTTCCGATGCGAGACACCATCACCACGCCGCGTGTGCAGCTCGAGGTCAAGGTCGAGCGGCCGCGGCTGCACAAGGTCATCCTGGTCAACGACGACTTCACGCCGCGCGAGTTCGTGACCAGGGTGCTCAAGGCCGAGTTCCGGCTCGGCGAGGAGAAGGCGCGGCAGGTGATGATGACGGCGCACCAGCGCGGCGTCTGCGTGGTGGCCGTCTTCACCCGGGAGATCGCGGAGGCCAAGGCGACCACCGCGACCGATGCCGGACGCAAGAAGGGCTACCCCCTGCTCTTCACCACCGAACCCGAAGAATAGCGGCCCGCACTCAGCACTTCTTCACGGGGCCCGGGGCCCCCGGCCCCGGCGGGGTGCAGGGGCAGCGCCCCTGGCCTAATGCTGCGTCCAGCCGGTGTAGCTGGCGAGGTTCTCCTTGGTGATCAGCTTCGGCGTCATCAGGATCACCGGGTTCGCCGGCTTCTCGCCGTTCATGATCGAAACCGCGTTCTTCAGCGCCAGTTGACCCATCGTGTACGGATCCTGCGAAGCCGACGCCTTGATCATGGCGCTCGGCTCCTGCAGCGCCGAGACGATGTCGGGCGCGCCGTCGACCGAGGTGATGACCGTCGTGCGGTGGCTCTGCTTGGCCGCCAGCGAGGAGCCGATCGCCTGCGGGTCGTTGATTGCGAACACGCCGGCGATGTCGGGGTAGCGGATCAGGTAGCCCTGCATCACGGCGAGGCCGCCGTCGCGCGAGCCCTTGCCGTCCTGGTCGCTGGACAGCAGCTTGACGTCCGGCGCCTTCGCCAGCGCCTCCTTGCAGCCCTTGACGCGATCGATGACGGAGGAGACCTGCGGCCCGTTCTCGATGATGACGTTGCCCTTGCTGCCGATCTGCTGGAGCAGCGCCTCGCAGGAGATGCGTCCGGCGGCGAGGTTGTCGGTCTCCACCGTGGCGTCGGCGCCGGTCGCGGCCACGTCGGCGGCGACCACGACGATGCCCGCCTTCTGCGCCCGCTTGATCGCCGGCAGGATCGCGTTCGGATCCACCGCGTTGAGGATGATGACGTTCACGCCCGAGGCGATGAAGTTGTCGATCTGGGTGAACTGCTTGTTCAGGTCGTAGTCGGCCGAGGACGAGACCACGCGCACCTGCGGGTTGACCGACATCGCCTGCGCGGTGACGCCCTTGGTGAGGGCGACGAAATACGGGTTGCCGAGCGAGCCCAGGGTGATCCCGACGGACTGTAGGGTTTTGGCCGTCGCCGGGACGGCGGCGGCGAGACTGAGTGAGGCGACCGCCGCGAGCAGGCTGATCCTGGACATCGAGAGTTTCCTTGGGCCCGTCAGAGGATGGAGTGGCGTGGCGGTCGGGCCGATCCCGCCACGCGATGGAATGCGCGTCAGGTGCGGGCGCCGCCCTGCTGACGGAAGCGGTCCAGCGCCACGGCGCCGATGATCACCAGCCCCTTGACGATGAACTGCCAGATATCGGAGACGCCGACCAGGATCAGGCCGTTGGTCAGCACCGCGATGATCAGCGCGCCGATCAGCGTGCCCCAGATCGAGCCGACGCCGCCGACGAACGAGGTGCCGCCGAGGATCACCGCGGCGATCGCGTCGAGCTCGTAGCTCTGCCCCAGCTGCAGCCCGTTGGCGGCATAGAGCCGTGCCGACGACATCACGCCGCCGAGCCCGGCCAGCGCGCCGGACAGCGCGTAGACGAACAGCAGCATGACCGGCACGTTGATGCCCGACAGCCGCGCCGCCGCCGGGTTGCCGCCGACGGCGTAGATGCGCACCCCGAGCACGGTCCGCTTCAGCACGAACCACGATACCAGGATCACCACGATCGCGATGATGGCGAGCCACGGAATGGCGATGCCCGGCAGGATGGTCAGGCCGTCATTGCCGACCCAGGCGTAGCTCAGGTTCGGGTTGAACACCGTGTTGTCGGCACCCATCAGGCGGGCCAGGCCGCGCACCGCGGTCAGCGAGCCGAGGGTGACGATGAAGGGCGGCAGCTTGCCGTAGGCGATCAGCAGGCCGTTGAGCAGGCCGATGCCGAGGCCGACCGCGAGGCAGACCGGGATCGCCAACGCCCCACCCGCCGCACCCCAGAGCGAGGCGATCAGGGCACCCATCGCCGAGGCGGCCAGGATCGAGCCGACCGAGAGCTCGATGACGCCGGTCAGGATCACGAAGGTCATGCCGGCGGCGAGCACGGTGTTGATCGCCGCCTGCTGCGCCACGATCGAGAGGTTCTGCACGCTCAGGAAGCGGTGGCCGCCGAGGAAGTGGAAGCCGAGCGCCAGGATGATCAGCACCGGCAGCATGCCGGCACCCTGGAGGGCCGCGCGTATCTGCACCTGCCGCGCCGACAGCCCCGCATCGCCCTGCGGAGGCACGCCGGCGGCGCCGGGTGCCGCCGTGCCGCCGCCGGTGGCTGCCGGCTGGGTGTCGATGGCGGCGGCGGACTGCGGCGGCCTAGGGGTCTGGGCGAGAGTGTCCATGGTTTGCGTACCTAAGCGGCGACACCGGCCGCGTGCGCCATGATGTTTTCCTGGTTGATCTCGGCACCGCCGGGACCGCCCACGGTGCCCGCGATGTGACCCTCGCGCATCACCAGCACGCGATCGCAGATGCCGATGATCTCGGGCAGTTCCGAGGAGATCACCAGGATCGCGATGCCGCGACGCGCCAGCTCGTCGATGATCCGGTAGATCTCGGACTTGGCGCCGACATCGACGCCGCGGGTGGGCTCGTCGAGGATCAGTACCTTGGGTCCGGTCTCGAGCAGGCGGGCGAGCAGGATCTTCTGCTGGTTGCCGCCGGAGAGGCTGCCCACCGAGACCAGCGCGCTCGCCGCCCGCACCCGCAGGTTCTGGAACGCCTCGCGGGCGCGGGCGCGGGCGCGCGTGAGATCGAGCAGGCTGCGGCCGCGGGCATCGCGCGCGATGACGCCGAGATTGATGTTGGCGCCGCAGGACATGTCGAGGAACAGGCCGAGCGCCTTGCGGTCCTCGGTGAGGTAGGCGATGC
>CAXTOE010000145.1:4301-5732 GCA_964245685.1 uncultured Acetobacteraceae bacterium
GCTCCTGGCCCTCGAGCCGGACGCTGCCGCCGGCCTTGCGGTCGGCGCCGAAGAGCAGCCGGGCGAGCGCGGGGCGTCCGGCGCCGACGAGCCCCGCGAGGCCCAGCACCTCGCCCTTGTTCAGGCGGAACGAGCAGGGCTTGACCCGCCGGCCGCCGTCGGTGACGCCGTCGACCTCGAGCACCACGTGCGGATGGCTCGCGTCCGGATCGTGCTGCTTGGTATAGAAGCTCGACAGGTCGCGGCCCACCATCATCTTGACGATGGCCTCGGCACTGATCTGGTCGCGTGTCAGCGTCCCGGCATAGCTGCCGTCGCGGAGCACGGTCACGCGGTCGGCGAGCTCGTACACCTCCGCCATGCGGTGGCTGATATAGATCAGCGCGATGCCCTCGGCGCGGAGCTGTCGCACCAGCCGGAACAGGTGCTCGGTCTCGCGCGAGGACAGCGCGGTGGTGGGCTCGTCGAGCACCAGGATCCGCGACTCGCCGTGCAGCGCACGCGCGATCTCGACCATCTGCTGCTCGGCGATCGACAGGCCGCCCACCAGCGTGCGCGGACCGAACGGGGCGCCGAGCCGCTGCAGGATCGGCGCGCACTTGGCCTCCATGGTGGCACGGTCGACCTGCCAGCCGGGGCGGCGCAGCTCGCTGCCGAGATAGATGTTCTCGGCGACCGAGAGGTTCGGCGCCAGCGCCAGCTCCTGGTAGATGATGGAGACGCCAGCCGCGCGCGCCTCGATCGGGCCGTTGGCCTTCATGGGCCGGCCCGCGATGCGGATCTCGCCGCCGGGGTCGGCCTGGTAGGCGCCCGACAGGGTCTTCATCAGCGTGGACTTGCCGGCGCCGTTCTCGCCCATCAGGGCGTGGACCTCGCCCGGGTAGATGGTGAGATTGACGTTCGACAGCGCCTTCACGCCCGGGAAGGTCTTCGAGATGTTGCGCATCTCCAGCGCCGGCAGCGCTGAAGCCGGTTCGTGCTCGGTCACGGTTTCCCCGCTCGTTTCCCACTGGCGCGTCTGTTCTTGGTTGCCGTCATTCAGCGCTCCTAGCCTCCAATGCACAAGGGCGCGGCGCGGTTGCAGGCGACCCGGGCTACCCGCGCCCGCGCCGCCGCCTCTGGTCGAAGAAGACGATGACGATGATCAGGCCGCCGGTGATGATGCGCTGCCAGAACGGGTTCACGTTGAGCAGGTTGGCGCCGTTGTTGATGGTGGTGAGCAGGATCGCGCCCAGGGTCGGGCCGATCACGGTGCCGACGGCGCCGAACAGCGAGGTGCCGCCGATCACCGAGGAGGCGATCGATTGCAGCTCCCAGCCGTCGCCGGTGGTGGCGACGCCGATGCCGATCCGCGACGCGGTGAGGATGCCGACGAAGGCCGCCAGCGTCGACTAGATAATCTACGACAGATATAAAATCAAAACAAGCTTG
>CAXTOE010000145.1:5742-6778 GCA_964245685.1 uncultured Acetobacteraceae bacterium
GATGTAGGCCAGGTAGATCGTGGCACCGACGTTGATGCCGGACAGCCGCGCCGCCTCGGGGTTGCTGCCGGCGGCGTAGATGTGCCGTCCCCACCGCGTCTGGTGCAGCAGCAGGTAGGCGGGGATCGCCACCAGGATCACCATCCAGAACAGGTTCGGGATGCCCAGGAAGGCGCCGCGCGAGAAGGCGCCGAAGCTGTGCGGGAAGCCCGCGATGGTCTGGCCGCCGGTCATCAGCAGACCGATGCCGCGCAGCGTGGTCAGGGTCGCCAGGGTGGTGATGAAGGGCGGCAGGCGCATGCTGACGATGGCGAAGCCGTGGAAGGCGCCGATGCCGATGCCCATCAGGATGGTCACCAGGCAGGCGAGCGCGATCGGCACGTGCGCCACCAGCAGCAGGGCGACCACCGTGCTGGCCAGCCCGACCACGGCGCCGACCGACAGGTCGATGCCGGCGGTGATGATGACGAAGGTCTGGCCGATGGCGATGATGATCCACAGCGAGGCCTGGCGCATCAAGTTGGTGAAGTTGCCGTAGGTGGCGAAGCTTCGCGTCGACACCGCCAGGATGAGCCAGAGCAGCAGCAGCAGGCCGAGCAGGGTCAGGCTGAGCAGGAAGCCGAAGCGGCGGGCGCGGGCGCCGCTCCTGGCGGCGGCCAGGGTGGCGGCGTCAGACACCGATCGCCTCCTTCAGGATGGTCTCGGCCTCGACCTCGCGCGGCGCGTAGCTGGCGACGCGACGGCCGCGGCGGAACACGTGCAGCCGATCCGACAGGTCGCGCACCTCCGGCAGATACGAAGAGATCAGGATGATGCCGGCGCCGCGGTGCAGCAGCTTGGCGAACAGCTTGTAGATCTCGACCTTGGTGCCGACGTCGACGCCGACGGTCGGTTCGTCGAAGATGAACAGGTCCGCACCATGGCTGAGCCACTTGCCGATCACCACCTTCTGCTGGTTGCCGCCCGACAGCGTCGAGGCCTGGATGCGCTGCGAGGCGGCGACGATGCGCATGTCGCGGATCTGCTTGCCCGCCGC
>CAXTOE010000146.1:0-6774 GCA_964245685.1 uncultured Acetobacteraceae bacterium
GCCTGGCCACGCGGTCCGGCAGCTCGGCGGCAGGCACCCGCAGCAGGCTCGCGGCCTGTGCGAGGCGCTGCTCGGCGAGCGCCGCGGCCTGCTCGGCGGCGCGTCCGGTGACCGCCTCGATGCGTCGCACGCCGGCGGCGACGCCGGTCTCCGACGTGATGCGGAACAGGCCGATATCGCCGGTGCGCGCGACGTGGGTGCCGCCGCACAGCTCGATCGAGTACGCAGCGCGGCCATCCTCCGGATCCGGCAGCCCCATCGAGACCACCCGCACCTCGTCGCCGTACTTCTCGCCGAACAGCGCCATGGCACCCTGCCGCACCGCCTGCTCGGGGGTCATCAGCCGGGTGCCGACCAGGCTGTTCTCGCGGATCCGCTCGTTCACCTCCGCCTCCACCAGGGCGAGCTCGGCGGGCTCGATCGGGCGCGGCTGGCTGACGTCGAAGCGCAGGCGGTCGGGCGCGTTCAGGCTGCCCTTCTGCGTGACATGGGTGCCGAGCCGGCGGCGCAGCGCCTCGTGCAGCAGGTGGGTCGCCGAGTGATGCGCGCGTATGCCGGAGCGGCGGGCATGGTCAACCGCGGCGGTCACCGGCAGACCGCGCCGCACCTCGCCGCTGACCACGCGGCCGAGATGCACGAACAGCTCGCCCAGCTTCTTCTGGGTGTCGTCGATCTCGATGCGCAGCCCGGGTCCGGCGATGACGCCGCTGTCGCCGACCTGGCCGCCGCTCTCGGCATAGAACGGCGTCTGGTTGAGCAGCACGCCGACCGCCTCGCCGGCCACCGCGCGGTCGCGTATCTCGCCGCCCACGATCAGCGCGGCGACCTCGGCGTCGGACTGCTCCGTGCCGTAGCCGAGGAACTCGGTGCTGCCGACCCGGTCGCGCAGCTCGAAATAGACCTGCTCGGTGGCCGCCTCGCCGGAACCCGACCAGGCGGCGCGGGCGCGCTGCCGCTGGGCGTTCATCGCCGCCTCGAAGCCGGCCAGGTCGACCGAGCCGCCACGCTCGCGCAGCGCGTCCTGGGTCAGGTCGAGCGGGAAGCCGAAGGTGTCATAGAGCTTGAAGGCGACCGCGCCGGGGAGCGGTGCGTCGCCGAGGCCGTCGGTCTCCTCGGCGAGCAGGGCAAGGCCGCGCTCCAGCATCGCCTTGAAGCGGTCCTCCTCCAGCCGCATGGTCTCGCGTATCAGCGCCTCCGCCTGCACCAGCTCGGGGTAGGCGGCACCCATTTGCCGTACCAGCGCCGGCACCAGCCGGTAGAACACCGGCTCGGTGGTGCCCATGCGGTGCAGGTGGCGCATCGCGCGGCGCATGATCCGGCGCAGCACGTAGCCGCGGCCGTCGCGCGACGGCAGCACGCCGTCGGCGATCAGGAACGAGCTGGAGCGCAGGTGGTCGGCGACCACGCGGTGGCTGACCTTGAACGGGCCGTCCGGCGCCTGTCCCGTGGCCTCGGCGGAGGCTAGGATCAGGGCGCGCAGCGTGTCGGTGTCGTAGTTGTCGCGATGCCCCTGCAGGATCGCGGCGAAGCGCTCGAGACCCAGCCCGGTATCGATCGAGGGCCGCGGCAGCGGCGAGCGCGTGCCGGGCGGATCCTCGAAATACTGCATGAACACCAGGTTCCAGATCTCGACGAAGCGATCGCCGGCCTCGTCGGCGGAGCCCGGAGGGCCACCCGGGACCTGGTCACCATGGTCGTAGAACAGCTCCGAGCAGGGTCCGCAGGGCCCGGTGTCGCCCATGCGCCAGAAATTGTCCGCCGTCGGGATGCGTATGATCCGGCTCTCCGGCAGGCCCGCGATCCGCTTCCACAGCGACGCCGCCTCCTCGTCCTCGGCGTAGACGGTGACCAGCAGCCGGTCCGCGGGCAGCCCGAACTCGCGGGTGACCAACCGCCAGGCGAGCTCGACCGCGAGCGGCTTGAAATAGTCGCCGAAGGAGAAATTGCCGAGCATCTCGAAGAAGGTGTGGTGCCGGGCTGTGTAGCCGACATTGTCCAGGTCGTTATGCTTGCCGCCGGCGCGCACCACCTTCTGCGCGGTGACGGCGCGCCGGTACGGGCGGGTCTCCTGGCCGGTGAACACGTTCTTGAACTGCACCATGCCGGCGTTGGTGAACAGCAGGGTGGGATCGTTGCGCGGCACCAGCGAGGAGGACGGCACCAGCTGGTGTTCGTGCGCCGCGAAAAAATCGAGGAAGGCGGCGCGGATGTCGTTGCTGGTGGGCATGGGGGCGCTGGACGATCCTGCTATGTCGCGTCCACCACCTAGCGCACGCGTCGAGCCCGCGCCAGCAGACGAGGACCGCTCGAGCCGGTGAAGCCTGCCGCGACGCGTGGCCCCGCCTAGCGGAACACCAGCCGGCGCGACATGGTGAAGTTGGAGAACATACCCGCCAGCGTGCCCGCGATCAGCGCCAGCACGGTGTGGGTGTTGCAGATCGCGACCGTGTTGACCAGGATCAGCGCGGTGCCGCGGTTGAGCAGGAAGCCCAGCGAGTTGGCTGCCAGGAAGGTGCCCCACTGGCGCAGCATGCTGCCCGCCGAGCCGGTGCCGCGGAAGGTCCAGAGCCGGTTCATCAGCCAGTTCATCGAGGCGGCGACGAAGTAGGCGAGGATCAGGGCGCCGGTCAGGCCGATGACGTTGCGCATCGTGTGCACCGTCAGCCAGTCCCACATGAAGCCCAGCGCGCCGACGATGCCGAAGCGCAGGAACTGGGCCGCCAGCTTGCGCCGGGCTGGCGTCAGCGCGAACATTCCCGCACGGGGCAGGCCGTCGATCATTCGGGTCGATGCACCCTGGGTAACGGGGGTCGAGGGGGCTGACGTCAAGCTCTCGGCGGTGTTGGTGTTCATGCTTGGGCTGTCCCGTTCACCTGACCTTCATGCAGCACCGCGCCCATGATCATGACTGTCAACCGTTGATGAAGGGTAAACGAAAAGGGGCACCTCACGGTGCCCCCTATCACGTTCCCGTCTTCGCCGGTCAGTGAAGGACGATCTCGACGCGCCGGTTCTGCGGCTCGCGCGTGTTCGGCCCGGTCGGCACCAGCGGGTGGGTCTCGCCGAAGCCCTGGGTGTCGATCGCCGTCGCCGGCACGCCGTCGCGGATCAGCTCCGCCTTTACGCTCTGGGCGCGACGGACCGAGAGGCCCTGGTTGTAGCGTGCGCCACGGGCGCCGCCGTGGATCGACGAGGTGTCGGCGTAGCCGTTGACCTCGATGCGCGTGGTCTGCACGCGGGTGGAGGCCTGCGCCGCCTCGGCGATGATCTCGCGGGCGCGACCGGTCAGGTCCGAGCGATCCCAGTCGAAGAACACCAAGTAGGTGCGGGCCGGAGCCGGAGCCGGGGCCGCGACGACGGGAGCCGGCGGCGGCGGCGGCGGCGCCGTGTCGAAGGCGTAGCGGATGCCGACCATGAAGGAGTGGTTGAAGCTGTCGTTGAAGTCGGCATTGCCCTTGTGGATGCCGGTCGCCGTGTAGGACGTCGATTGGTAGGCGGAGCCGGTCTCCTGCGGTGTGGTGCCGGTGAAGCGATACTCGCCGGTCAGCGCCAGTCCGGGAACCTCGACGATGTTGTAGGCGACGCCGACGATGCCCTGGTAGGCGAAGCTGCCCTGGGTGCCGCCGGTGCGGTTGACGCTGCCGTCGTCGAACACGGTGGTGAACGGCGACTCGTGCTGCCAGAGGTAGCCGGCGCCGACACCGACATAGGGCGTCACCGGCAGTGCCAGGCCGAACATGCCGAGGTCGAGATCGTAGAGTACGTCGATCAACGCGCCATACTTCTCGTCGTGGCCAGTGGTGGAGCCGGGCACGCTGGTGAAGTGGTTGTGGTTGACGTTGTTGTAGAAGTAGGTGCCCTGCAGCTCGGTGCGCAGACCGTTGCCGAAGCCGAAGCCGAACGAGCCCTCGCCGTTGAAGCCGTCACCGAAACGGAAGGTGGACTTGCTCCCGTCGGCAGCGCCCGGATCGGCGAAGGTGGTCGGCGAATAGTGCACGCCCACGCTCTGCTGCAGGTTGTAGCCGGCACCGAGGCTCACGTACGGTCCGACGACGGGATCAGCCATCGCGACAGCCGGGGCGGCTGCCAGGAGTGTGGTTGCTAGTAACGTCGTGCGCAGACGCATTTTCTCGTCCTCTTGGTCATCCGTTCGAGCGGCCGCCAACCATCGGCGGCACAGCCTCAGCATGATGCTTAAGCCCGATATAGAAGCTCCGGTTGCGATTGGAGAGCGTGTAACCACTGCCCCAGGTCATTCCGGCATGGCTGTGACGGAAACATCACAGTTTATTATCTGCTCGTGATGATTACCTCGTTCATCATGTTGCGGTCGGGAAGAGTGGCAAATCACGCTCGTGTTCCCGCGCTGTTCCGCAGTCGCCCGCCGCGCCGTCTGTTGCAGGAAAGTGACAAAGCGGGCGAAACGGTTTCATGAGCCTACGCAATGCAACCTTCCTCGCGCAGCAGCGCCGTCACCGCGGCCTCCGGCACCTCGCGGCAGGTGAAGGCACGTCCGATCCCGTGCGAGAGCACGAAGCCCAGGCGGCCGTCGCGTCTCTTCTTGTCGCGTCGCATGTGCGCCAGCAGCGATGCGGCGCTGAAGATCGTCCCCGAGGCGTCGGACAGGCCGGCGATCCGGGCAGGCAGGCCGATCGACTCGAGATGCGCGATCACCGTCCCGGCGTCGTCGTCGATCGCGTAGCCGAGCTGCTGCGACAGCCGCAGCGCCAGGCCGAGCCCGATCGCCACCGCCTCGCCGTGCAGCAGCCTGCCGTCGTAGTGCAGCTCGGCCTCCAGCGCGTGCGCGAAGGTGTGGCCGAGATTGAGCAGCGCTCGCCCGTCCTCCGGCTTCTCCTCGCGTTCGTCCTCGCCGACGATGGCGGCCTTGAAGGCACAGGCGCGCGCGATCGCCTCGGCCTGCAGCGGGCGGTCGCCGGCCAGCATCGTGGCCGCGTGCGTCAGGCACCAGTCGAACAGCGCGGCGTCGCCGATCAGCCCCGCCTTGAGGATCTCCGCATAGCCCGCTCGCAGCTCGCGCGGCGGCAGCGTCGCCAGCGTCGCCGTGTCGGCCAGCACCGCCAGCGGCTGGTGGAAGGCGCCGATCAGGTTCTTGCCGAACGGCGTGTTGATGCCGGTCTTGCCGCCGACGGAGCTGTCGACCTGGGCCAGCAGGGTGGTCGGGATCTGCACGAAGGGCAGGCCGCGCAGCGCGGAGGCCGCGGCGAAGCCGGCGAGGTCGCCCACCACCCCGCCGCCGAGCGCGATCACGGTGCTGCGCCGCTCGACGCCCTCCCGCAGCAGGGCGGTGGTGACATGATCGAAGCCGGCAAGGCTCTTGCTGGCCTCGCCCGGCGGTACGACCACGACGCCTGTCTCGACGCCGACCTCGCGCAGGCCGTCCAGCAGCGCGGGCAGGTGCAGCGCGGCCACCGTCTCGTCGGTGACGATCATCGCCCGCTTCTGCGGCAGCACCGGCGCCAGCAGCGCGCCGGCGCGCGCGACCAGTCCGGAGCCGATGGCGATGTCGTAGCCGCGGCCGAGCGGCACGCGCACCCGGTGCGGCGGCCGGTGCGCGGCCAGTGCCGCGAGCACGCGGTGCGTGGTGTGGTCGGTGCTGTCGTCCTCGCAATCGATCACGATATCGGCCTCCGCGTAGACGGGATGTCGTGTCCGCATCAGCGCCTCGAGGACCTGCCGCGGATCGCCGGCGGCGAGCAGCGGGCGATGGCTGCGGCCGCTGACCCGTCGGACCAGGGTCGCGAGCGGGCAGCGCAGCCAGACCGAGAGCGCCTGCGCGCGGATCGCGCTCCGGGTGCGGTGATCCATGAAGGCGCCGCCGCCGGTCGCGAGCACGATCGGCCCCGCCGACAGCAGGCGGGCGATCACCCGTCGCTCGCCCTCGCGGAACTCCGCCTCCCCCCACAGCGCGAACATCTCGGCGATGCTGCGTCCGGCCGCCTGCTCGATCTCGCCGTCGGCGTCGCGGAACGGCAGGCCGAGCCGTGCCGCCAGCCTGCGCCCGATCGTGGTCTTGCCGGCACCCATCAGCCCGACCAGCACGATCGAGCTTCCGGACGGCGACGCCCCGGTCCCGAGGGATGCGCGCAGCGGGTCCTCGAGCGCGATGCTGCTGCGTGACATGCCCGTGAAGCTAGCATAGAGCCTTCGGGCCAGGCCATCGGTCGGCGATGCGGCTGCCGGATCGCGGAGTCGCCATGCCGGAGGGGAATCGCATGATCCGCATCGTGGTCGTTCTGCTCGGCGTGACGGTCGCGGCGCTGGGCGCGGGCTTCCTCTACCTGGGTGCCGTGCCGCCCAAACCGCACGTCCAGGAGCAGCACGTGGTGCTGCCCAACGACCGCTTCGGGCACTAGCCCGATGCGAAGCGAGATCTGGGGGCCTGGGGCCGCCGGCCCCAGCGGGTCCAGGGCAGCGCCCTGGCCTTTCTCCCTCCGTGCCGGCTAGCGACGGATGGACCGTCATCGGGAGAGCTTCCTGGAGATGCTGGCCGCCGAGCGCGGCGCCTCGCCGCACACGCTGAAGGCCTACGCCGCCGACCTCGCCGACTTCACCGCCCATGCGCGCGCGGCCGGGGAGAGCACCGCCGCCGCCTCGGTGGCGGTGCTGCAGGACTACATGGCGGCGCTGCATGCCCGGGGACTGTCGGCGCGGACCGCCACCCGCAGGCTGTCCTGCCTGCGGCAGTTCCACCTGCACCTGCTGCGCGAGGGCGTGCGGCAGGACGATCCGTGCGGGCAGCTGGATTCGCCGCGC
>CAXTOE010000147.1:0-6764 GCA_964245685.1 uncultured Acetobacteraceae bacterium
CCCTGCTGATCTGCGTCAACCGCAAGTCGCGGTCTCGCGGCGAGATCGCGGTGGGTGCGGGCATCTGCGTCAACACCCTTGCCGCCCACCAGCAGGCGCTCGCCGCCGCCTTCGCCGGGCCGATCGAGATGGAGGAGCGGTTCACCCAGGGCAGCTGGATCAAGCTGGTCACCGGCGCGCCGATCCTGGAGGAGGCCGCCGCCTCGTTCGACTGCCGCATCACCAGCATCGTCGAGGTCGGCACCCACAGCGTGCTGTTCTGCGAGGTGGAGGCGATCCACATGGGCGACCCGCGCGAGGGGCTGGCCTATTTCGGCCGCGCCTACCACGCGCTGCCGCACGACGCCAAGCCGGACTCCTGACCGCGGCAGTGCGACCGGCGCAGCCGCGAGCTCAGAGCACGATCGGCTGGACGTTCCCCTGCGGCTGCACCGGCAGATCGGGCTGGCTCGCGACGACCTCCTGCCGGGCGACGAAGTCCTCCAGCCAGTGGATGCTGTACTCGCCGGCGCGGAAGCCCGGATCGGCCAGGATCCGCTTGTGCAGCGGGATCACCGTCTTGATGCCGCCGATGACGAACTCGTCCAGGGCGCGCTGCATGCGCGCGATCGCCTCGGCCCTCGTCGGCGCGTGCACGATCAGCTTCGCCACCATGCTGTCGTAATAGGGCGGCACGACGTAGCCGGCGTAGAGCGCGCTGTCGATCCGCACGCCGAGACCGCCGGGAGGGTGGAACATCTCGACGCGCCCCGGCGTCGGCATGAAGTTCTCCGGATCCTCGGCGTTGATGCGGCACTCGATCGCGTGGCCGGAGAAGCGGATATCCTCCTGCGTGTAGCCCAGCCGGGCGCCGGCGGCGATGCGGATCTGCTCGCGCACCAGGTCGACGTTGCAGACCATCTCGGTCACCGGATGCTCGACCTGCAGGCGCGTGTTCATCTCGATGAAGGCGAACTGGCCGTCCTGGTAGAGGAACTCCAGCGTGCCGGCGTTGCGGTAGCCGAGCTGACGCAGCGCCGCCGTCGCCACCGCGCCGATGGCGTCGCGCGCCGCGGCATCGAGTGCCGGGGAGCCGGCCTCTTCCAGCAGCTTCTGGTGCCGGCGCTGCAGCGAGCAGTCGCGCTCGCCGAGATGCACCACGGCGCCGTAGCTGTCGGCCAGGATCTGCAGCTCGATGTGGCGCGGCCGGTCGAGGTACTTCTCCAGGTAGACCTCGTCGTTGCCGAAGGCGGCCCGTGCCTCGGTGCGGGCGACGCGCCAAGCCTCCTCCAGCTCCGCCTCGCTGGCGGCGACCTTCATGCCGCGTCCGCCGCCGCCGGCCGCCGCCTTGATCAGCACCGGATAGCCGACGATTGCCGCGATCTCGCGTGCGCCGTCGAGGTCGGCGAGGCCACCTTCGGATCCCGGCACCAGCGGCACGCCGAGGGCGCGCATCGCCGCCTTGGCGGTGATCTTGTCCCCCATCATGCGGATATGCTCGGGGGAAGGGCCGATGAAGGTGAGGTCGTGCGCCTCCACCGTCTCGGCGAAATCGGCGTTCTCCGACAGGAAGCCGTAGCCGGGATGGATCGCGTCCGCGCCGGTGATGGTCGCCGCGGTCAGGATCGCGGCGACGTTGAGGTAGCTGTCGCGCGCCGCCGGCGGCCCGATGCAGACGCTCTCGTCGGCGAGACGGACATGCATGGAGTCCGCGTCGGCGGTGGAGTGCACGGCCACCGTGCGTATGCCGATCTCGCGACAGGCACGCAGGATGCGCAGCGCGATCTCGCCGCGGTTGGCGATGAGGATTTTCTCGAACATGACCGGTTTCAGTTCAGTCGCCAGGCTTCAATCGGGATCGAGCTTCAGTCGATGATCGCGAGCACTTCGCCGAACTCGACCGGCGCGCCCGACGCGACCAGCAGGCGGGTGAGGGTGCCGGCGCGAGGCGCCTTGATCTGGTTGAAGGTCTTCATCGCCTCGATCAGCATCAGGGTCTGTCCGGCGGCGACCTGCTGGCCCTCGGTCACGAAAACGCCGGCGCCCGGTTCCGGGGAGAGGTAGGCGATGCCGACCATCGGGCTCTTGACCGCGCCCGGATGCTTGGCGTGGTCCGCGGCATGCACCGCGGCGACCGCGTCGGCGCCGGAGACGACGGCGACCGGCGAGGCGACCATCGTCGGCGCCATCGCCTGCACCACCGGAGCCGCGCGCACCACCCGGATGCGGCTATCCTTCTCGGCGATCTCGATCTCGGTCAGGCCGGTGTCGGTCAGGATGTCGGCCAGCGCGCGAATCACGTCGGCATCCACGAGCAGGCGGCTCATCGGTCGTCCTCGTCCATTAGCGTGTCCGCCATCGCCGTCAGGGCCAGGGCGTAGCCACGCACCCCAAGTCCGCAGATCACGCCCAGCGCTGCCTGCGAGACGTAGGAGTGCCGGCGGAATTCCTCCCGTCGGTGTATGTTCGACAGGTGCACCTCGATCACCGGCAGCTCCACCGCCAGCAGGGCGTCCAGCAGCGCGATCGAGGTATGGCTGTAGCCACCCGGATTGATGACGATTCCACGTGCCCGGCCCCGGCATTCCTGCACCCACGAGATCAATTCACCTTCGCCGTTGGTCTGGCGAAAATCGATCGCCACGTCGAGCCGCTCGGCGGCTTGGATGCATACCTGTTCGACGTCGTCCAGGGTCGCGCGGCCGTAGACGCTCGGCTGTCGCAGCCCCAGCATGTTCAGGTTCGGTCCGTTCAGCACGGCGATCAGCGGCGGCCCCATGACGCGGGCGTTAGCATGACGACGAGCACTCTCCAAGCGGGAGCGCCGGCCGGTGATGGACGATGCCGCTCGCCGCGCTCCGGTCGATGCCGGCAGGCCGCAGTCGGATGGGGGCGCTCCAGCGGCCCATGCACGCACGCGGGGCCGCCGGAAATAATGCCTAGGGGACGGCAGAATAATTCCGCCGCGGCAGCGATCGGTTTCGGCCGGAACGCGTGCCGGAGCGTGCCGATGTTGCCGTCCGCACCGGCTTCCCGTCATTTCAGCTTGATCCCGCCGGCGTGATCATTCTCTAATACTGGCTGACAGGCGGAGTAAGGCTTATCGATATCTCGCGGATCACCCCGGCCGGCGCGACCGCCGCACGACGCAGCTCTTCCCGCTGCTGGCTGCTCGCCGGTTTCCTGGCTGCCGCCGCGTCTCTTGGGTCGGCCAGTCCCGGCGCCGAGGCCGCATCCGCCGCCGTCCCCACGGCCCCGGCCGCATCGCCGATGACGGCCTGGACCGGGTCGGTGCACGAGGCGCTGGCGCGTCAGGCGCGGCAGGCTCTCTCTGCCGCCCGACACGTCTTCGTCCAGAGCGGCCTGGCCAGCTGGTATGGCCACGAGTTCACCGGCCGGCGCACCTCCAGCGGCACGCGCTTCGACCCGATGCAGCTGACCTGCGCCCACCGCACCTTGCCGCTCGGCACCCGCCTGCTGGTGACCTCGCAGACGACCGGTCGCTCGGTGGTGGTGACAGTCAATGACCGCGGTCCTTATGCCGGGCGGGACCGGATCATCGACCTCTCCAGCGCGGCCGCGGCGCGGATCGGCATGGTGCGGGACGGGCTGAGCGTCGTCACCGTCAAGCGCGTCGTGCCGGCGCGCGACGACGTGGAGGTGGCGCAGGCAGCCGATGCCGACAGCAGCGATCAGGCGATCGCGGCGAGCCGGCAAGCGACCGGCGACCGCTGAGGGCCCTGGCCCGCCTCACGCTCCCGCGGCGTCATTCCTCCGCGACGTGGTCGGCGACGAAGGCGCCGCGGCTGCCCAGCGGCTTGCTCTCGCCGGTGGTGCTGTCCTGCGCGGTCTGCAGTTCCAGCTCGGCGTTGAGCTCCGCACCCAGCAGCACGACGTAGGCGGTCACGAAGAACCACATCATGATGCCGATCACCGCGCCTAGTGGCCCGTAGGTGACATCGTAGCTGGCGACGTGGCCGACATAGTAGGAGAAGCCGGCCGAGGCCAGCAGCCACAGCGCGGTCGAGACGATGGCGCCCGGAGTCACCCAGTGCCAGCGCGCCTCCTGGCGGGACGGCCCGAACCGGTAGAGCAGCGAGAAGGCGGCGGCGACGAACAGCACCATCAGCACCGGACTGCCGAGCCGGATCAGCAGCTGGGTCTGCTGCTCGATCAGCTGCATGCCGAAATGCTCCGGCACGAAATCCAGCGCCGCCGGCAGGAACACCAGCAGCGCCAGCGTCAGCGCCGCACCCAGGATGCCGCCCAGGGTCATGCCCAAGGCGGTCGCCTGGAAGCGCAGGAAGGAGCGCGCCTCCTTCTCGTCGTAGGCGATGTTGAGCGCGGCCAGCATCGACTTGGTCCCGGCGGAGGACGACCACATCGTCACCAGGACGCTGACGATCAGGCTGATGGTCAGCGTCCCGTGGTCCTTGCTGACCAGGATGTGGATGCGGTCGGCGATCAGCGTGTAGGCCGGCCCCGGCAGCAGATGCTTCAGCACCTTCATCTGCGGCTCGACCGTCTGCGGGTCGAAGGCCAGACCGTAGACCGAGACCAGCATGCTGATGGCGGGAAACAGCGCCAGGGTGGCGTAGAAGGCGCAGCCGGCCGCGGCGAGCCCGATCCGGTCCGAGATCATTTCGGTCAGGGTGCGCCGCAGCACCTGCTTCCAGCCGCTCCAGGGGATCTGCGTCGGCACGTAGGCGTGGCGGCCGATCCGCGCATCCAGCGCCGCGTCGCCCCGTGACCCGCCGTGGGACTCGTTTTGCTGCCGGACGAACACCCTGCTACGGATCACCTGGTTTCTCCATCTTGACCGCCCTCATGTCGTGTCCCGGCGGGCCGTGGCCAGCCATGAAGTCGGCCGGTCGGATTTCGGTTGCATCGCGGGCGCTGCGGCCTCATATCAGCGCCCACGCAGCAACGCACGTGCCACTGGCCCTCTGAGGTTACGCAACGACGTCAAGCGTTCTGGCAATCGGCTCCCCCGACGGGGATCCAGTCTTGGTCGCTGGTCCGTTCGACCGTTTCGCAACTCGTCCATCGCCTCGTCCGGGTGGATCGAACAGATGGGAACAAGGGCGCGATGACCCCGAAGATCGCCCGTTTTCTGGCTGACCATGCGCCGAGCACGCCGTGCCTGGTGCTGGACGTCGATCGCGTCGAGGAGCGCTATCGCGCCCTGCGCGCCGCACTTCCGCTCGCGCGCATCTACTACGCGGTGAAGGCCAATCCCGCCGCTCCGGTATTGCAGCGGCTGGCAGCGCTCGGCTCGTCGTTCGATGCCGCCTCGTGGGAGGAGATCAGCCTGTGCCTGCAGGCTGACGCGCCCGCGTCGCGTATCTCGTTCGGCAACACCATCAAGAAGATCTCGGCGATCGCACGCGCCTACGAGGCCGGGGTGTCGATGTTCGCCTTCGACAGCGACGAGGAGCTGGACAAGCTCGCCCGCCATGCGCCGGGCAGCCGCGTCTATTGCCGCATCCTGGTCGAGAACGAGGGGGCGGACTGGCCGCTGTCGCGCAAGTTCGGCACCAGTATCGGCCACGCCCGCACGCTGATGCTGCGCGCGCAGGAGCTCGGCCTCGACCCGTACGGCCTGTCGTTCCACGTCGGCAGCCAGCAGACCAGCACCGAGGCCTACGCCGCCGCGATCGGCCGTGTCGGCATGCTGTTCACCGACCTGGCGCGGAGCGGGCTGGACATACGCATGGTCAATCTGGGCGGCGGGTTTCCCACCCGCTACCGCGAGGACGTGCCGGAGATCGATCAGTTCGCGCTGGCGATCTCGCGCGCGATGACCGGGGCGTTCGGCAACGCGCTGCCCGAGATGGTGGTCGAGCCGGGACGCTTCATCGTCGGCGACGCCGGCGTGGTCTCCTCGGAGGTGGTGCTGGTCAGCCGCCGCGCGGTGGGCGACGGCGACGACGACGTGCGCTGGGTCTACCTCGATATCGGCCGCTTCGGCGGCCTGGCCGAGACCGAGGGCGAGGCGATCAAGTACTGCCTCCGCACGCCGCACGACGGCGGCCGTACCGGCCCGGTGGCGATCGCCGGGCCCACCTGCGATGGTGCAGACATCCTCTACGAGCGCAGCAATTACCGCCTGCCGCTCGATCTCGCCTGCGGCGAGCGGGTGGAGCTGCTCTCCACCGGGGCCTACGTGTCGACCTACTGCTCGACCCGCTTCAACGGCTTCGCACCTCTGGCCGAGCACTACATCTAGGGCACCGTCGCGTCGGACGCGTCGCGCGCCGTGGTCCACCGACGCGCTCCCGGCGCGGTGCTCAGCCGTGAAACCGCGACAGGTCCAGCAGCACCGCCGCCTCCGTCTCCTTCTCGGAGAGCCGGTGCCGCGCGATGTCGCGCAGGCTGATCATGCCGGCGAGGTTGCCGCCGACGACCACCGGCATGTGCCGCAGCTTGCGGCTGTCCATGATCGCCATCACGGTGTCGATGCGGTCGTCCGGCTTGCAGGTGATCACAGGGCTGGTCATTACCTCCCCAACCTTGACCAGCAGGGCCTCGGGCCCGCGTGCAGCCAGCAGCTGGACCAGGTTGCGCTCGGAGAAGATGCCGATGATATGGCCCTTGAGGTCCTCGACCACGACCGCGCCGATCCGCCGTTCGGCGAGCAGCGACACGGCGGCGGCGACCGTGGCATCGGGACGCACCGTGGCACAGGCCCGACCCTTCTGCTCCAGGATCGTCTCGATCAGCATCGGCAGGCTCCCTGCGGCGTGGTGCCGGTAGAGATAGCAACAGGCGAGGTCCGGTTCTAC
>CAXTOE010000148.1:0-6747 GCA_964245685.1 uncultured Acetobacteraceae bacterium
GCTGGTCGACCTGTACCGCCGGGCCGGTGCGCAGGCCGGCCACGCGCCGCAGGCGACGCCGCCGCCGGCACCGCCGGCCTCGACGTTGCAGGTCAACCTCGACCTGGACGGTCAGCCGGGCTGGGGACTGGTGGACCAGCGCACCATCGCCGCCTCGCCCGACGACCGCTACATCAACAAGCCCGCCCCTTATCCGAGGTCTGCGGCGTTGCGCGGCGAGGAGGGCACGGTCTACCTGAGCACGCTGATCGCGCCGGACGGACACGCGGAGTCCGTGCAGATCGAGCGCAGCTCCGGCTACCCGGACCTCGACCGCGCGGCGCGCAACGCGATCGCGGGATGGCACTTCCGCCCGGCGATCCAGGGCGGGCAGCCGGTGGAGTCCGAGATGCGCGAGGCCTACCACTTCACCCTCCGCTAGTAGGGTTGCGAAGAAGCAGGGCCAGGGTCACGCCTCCTTGACCGGTTCGGGGGCGTCACGAGATCGCCGGCCTGGTGATCCGGGCGCGGACGGGTTTGACACGTAACGAAGCGCCGTCCATGTCTCGGCGATGCCGGATGGACATGGTCCGATCGACTCCCTGCCCGTGCTGCTCAGCGACCCGGTGGTGCTGCGCGACGGCGTCCTGCAGCTCCGTCGCGGCGGCGAGACGGAGTCGCCGCTGCTCGGACCGTTGTTCAGCGCGCCCGGCCAGACCATCGCCGCGTTCGTGCCGGGCTGGACCGCGACGCTGCTCTATTCCGGCTTCGCACCGTTCCTGATCCTGGAGTTCCGTCATCGCGACGGCGCCCGCGCCGCCTGGCTGCTCGATCGCGAGCTGTGCCGGCTCGGCGACAAGCTCGCCGATCTCGGGTCCGCGCAGGCGGAGGCGCTCTACGGATGCGCGGCACCGCCGCTGCGTCGGATGGTGATGGACATCCTGATGCGCCCGATGCCGGTGCTGTCGCGCGAGGTGCAGGCATTCGCGCGGATCCACGACTTGCTGCGCATCGCCATCGCGGAGTCCGCCGGCGACGCGGTGCTGCCGGTGCCGCGGGCGCTGCTGGTCGACGAGATGCCGCACGGCGTCCCCTTCACCGCGCTGTTCGCTGGCTCGGCCGCCGTGCCGGTGGCCCTGTCGCGCGAGCAGCTGCGCGCCGGCCTCTCGGTCGCATTCGAGGACCGGCTGGTCGCCGCCACCAGGGACGGCATGCTGTCCTGGCCCAGTCCGGTCGACGGGCATCCGCTGCGCTGCCAGGGCTGCCTGTATTTCGACGACTTCCGCTTCGCCTACCGCTTCGCCGACATCAGCGCCGGCCTCGCCTTCTACGTCATCGCCGCCGACCACCACTGCAAGGCGCTCGCGGTCTACGTGCCGCAGCTCGACCTGCTGGTGGCCCGCGACGCGTGGTGCCGGCACCTGCTGGAGGTGTACTTCCCGCCCGACCTGGCACGCTGGTTCATCAACCAGGCGGCGCTGAACGGGCCGCTGCTGGTGCCCTACCTGGTGCGCGGCGCGCGACGCATCGCCAGCGTGATGCGCGGCCAGCCAGGCACCCACCTGGGCCACCAGCTGTGGAACGAGCTCTCCGGGATCGAGTACCTGCTCACCGGCGCGCAGGGCGAGCAGATCCCGGAATGGATCATCCCCGGCGCGCAGGACGGGATCGAGCTGTGGGGCAGGGTGGAGGCGCTGTTCCCGGAATTGCGCCGCCGGGTCAAGCGCGACCTGCGCCACGGCAGCGAGGTGATGCCGTACGTCTACGGCCAGGGGATCTGCGCGGTGCGCGTCACCAGCGAGCGGGTCTCGGCCGAGCTGCGTCGCCGGCTGCAGCGTATCACCCAGACCGACCCGGTCTGGAGCGGCATACGCGAGCAGGCCGGGCGGTCGCGGGCGCGTGGCGCGCCGGTGATCGTGCTCGGGCTGCGGGTGGAGAACCGCACGCTGGTCGACATCACCGGCTTCTTCCGCGACGTGATACGCCTGGTGGCGGAGTCCTGGCCGGGTGCCACGCTGGTGATCGACGGCCACAACGCGCGGGGAGACGCCGACGAGGCGGTGATCGAGAGCCACGGCGAGTCGCTCGCCCTGCACGCGCCGCTGCAGGTCGAACGCGAGATCGCGAGCCGGCTGCGCGTGCTGAGCGACGGGCTCGACGTCGCCATCCTCGATACGCTCGGTGCCAGCATGGCGAGCAGCCTGTCCTGGGCGCTGCTGTGCGACTGCTTCCTGTCGGTGTGGGGCGCGAGCCTGGCGAAGTTCCGCTGGGTCTGCAACAAGCCCGGCCTGGTGGTCAGCAGCCAGGCCAACCTGCTGCACCGCGACGACCTGCACATCTACGACTCGCCGCGCAACATGGAGGCGCCGACGACGTTGCTGTTCGCCGATCCGGCCTGCGTGGTCGACGATCCCGACGCGCCGCGGCTGGTGCCGGTGTCGGCGGGCAACCCGTTCTTCGCCAATTTCCGCGTCGACCACGCCCGCGTGCTGGCGCAGTTCGGCGGCCTGCTGGAGCAGGTGATGCGCGATCGCGGCGGTCGCGCCCCCTGAAGCGTTGCGGCCACGCCGTTCCGGTTTCCCTCGCGCCTCGTGTTATGGCTAGACTGACGTTAGCGAAACGTTAGGCAACGGGCATGGTCTCAAAGGTCGCGATCATCGGCGCCGGCTGGTACGGCTGCCATATCGGCTCGTCGCTGAAGACGCTCGGCTTCGACGTCACCGTGTTCGAGCAGCATGCCCGGCCGCTGCACGAGGCGTCGGGCAACAACCAGTTCCGGCTGCATCTCGGCTTTCACTACCCCCGCCACCACGGCACCCGGGTGCAGTCCCGCGACGGCTTCATGCGCTTCATGGAGCGCTACCCCTACCTCTCGCGCGAGGTCGAGGAGAACATCTACGCCGTGCCGCGCGCCGAGAGCCTGATCGACTTCTCGACCTACCGGCTGATCATGACCTCGACGGGCATCGAGTTCCGCGAGACCGGCGACAGCTCGGTGCCGATACGCGAGGTCGCCGGCATGATGCTGACCAGCGAGCGGGTTCTGCTGATCGAGCAGTCGCGACGCTACTTCCAGGAACAGCTCGGCGGCAGCCTGGTGCTCAACCACCGGGTCGCCGCGATCGAGAACGAGGTCGAGTGCGTCCGCGTCGAAGGCGAGGCGTTCGACCTGCTGATCGATGCGAGCTGGGGACAGCATCTCGGCATGCCGATGCCGTTCTTCTACGAGCCGACGATCCTGCTCTACTACGAGACCGACGAGCCGTTTCCCGCGGTCACCTTCGTCGACGGCCCGCTCTGCTCGGTCTACCCGACCGAAGATCCGTCGATCTACACGCTGTCCTCGGTGCCGCACACGCCGCTCGGCCGTTTCCAGGTGATCGAGGAGGCGCGTCGGGTCCGCGACAGCGTCTCGCTGGAGACCGTGCGCGCCAAGGTGGCGGCGATGGAGCAGCAGGTGTCGCGCTACCTGCCGACCTTCCGGGAGCATTTCCGTTTCGTCGGCCCGCAGCTCGCGCTGAAGACCAAGCCGGTCGGCAACTTCGACGACCGCTCCTGCTCGGTGTTCCGCCGCGGCCGCACCTTCCACGTCATGTCGGGCAAGATCGACACCATCTTCTTCGCGATGGAGCGCATCCTCTCCTTCATCGAGTCCTCGCAGTCCCGCGGCTTCGCGAACCTGGCCTCGCCGCTGCGCCAGGACATCGTCAACCGCAGCCTGATCACGCATGAGCAGTAGTGCCGCCGAGGTGTCGGAGCTGGCCTGCCGGGCATCGAGCGCACCGGACGAGGATCCGGTCACCGTGGAGGACGATCGCCTCGTCCTGCGCCTGCCCGACGGCGAGGTCGTGCTACGGCACCGGAACGGCACCCCGATCCCCGGCTTCCAGCCCGGCTGGCGCGCGCGCTACCTGTTCGTCCATTTCAGCCCGATCTACCTGCTCGAGCTGGTCGACGTGCACGGCGGCGAGGTCACCTGGTTCGTCACCGGGCAGGGCGAGCGCATCACCGACCAGATCGCCCGGCTGCCCGATCATGCGCTGCAGGCGATCTCCGAACACGTCGCCGAGTGGATCGCCGATCCGCATTCGCGCGCGGCGCAGGGCGCCCGGGCGGCCCACGCGCGGCTGAACCCATGCACCCGCGCGCAGATCCCGCTCGGCGGCTTCCTCTCAGCCACCGTCTTCGATCCCCTCGTCTTGGTCGACGGCGTCGCCTTCCTGCGCGGCGGCTCCGGTGCCCTGACGCGGCTGAAGCTGCCTTCCGGAGCGCCGGCGCCGCCACCGACGGCCCAGGCCCGGCTGCTGCACACCGGCTTCGCACCGCTGCACGTCATCGAGTTCGCCGCCGCGCAGCATGCGGCGGAGCCCTGGCTGGTGCATGCGGACGGCACCTTCCTGGGCACGTCGCTCGACGCCGTGCCGCCGCCGCTGCTGGCCGCGGTGCGGCGGCAGGGGCTCGCGCACCGGATCGCCCGGGAAGCGACCGCCGACGCATCCCCTCCGGACGAGTTCATGCTGCTCGGCCCGGCCACCCGGATCGGCTTCGAGGCGCTGGCACCGCGTCTCGATCCCGGTCCGGCCCTGGACAGGCTGCAGAGCGGGCTCGCCTTCGCGGCCGGCGGCCGTCCGCTCCGGGCCGTGGCGACGATCCATCCGCAGGCGGACCCCGAGCGCTTCCGGCGCCTGTCCAGCGGCTGGTTCGTCGACGCCGAAGGCTGCGCCTGGATCATCGGCACCTCGAGCACCCTGGAGCTCGAGGTGACGCAGGCATCGCGGGCGTTCGGCCTTCGATTCGACATCGCGATGGTCCGCGACGGCACGCGCATGACCCTGAGCATCGAGGGTCGCATGATCAGCAGCAGCCTGCTTTGCGCGGCACAGAATCACGGCACCAGCCTGAGCTGCTTCATTCTGCCGGAGCTGGTGACGAGCGATCGGGTGCGGGTGGAGTTCTCGTTCGATCCGCCGCTGCACGGCGCGCACGCCGCCTTCAGGCTCGACATGGCGTCGCTGTCCGCCGACGGCGAGGCGCCCGCTCCGTCGCGCCGGCCTGCCGATCACGAGCTGCTGGGCTGTTTCGAGAGCCTGGGCGACAGCTGCGAGCTGGGCTTCGCGCAGCGCCATTTCGCGCTCGAACCGATGAGCCTGTTCCGTTTCGCCGGGACGCGCGGCCTGACCACGCTGATCCGGCTTATCGAGACCCGCTTCGAGGGGCTGGGCGCTCCCGGCTCGTTACGGAGCACGATAAACGTCTTCAACGGCCGAAAGGAATACATGATCTGGGCCGACGGGTGCGGGTTGTTCTACCACACCTGGCGCGATCCGGCCGAGATCGACGAGGCAGAGCTGTTGGCGGAGAACGAGGTCAAGCTCGCCTATCTCGGCCGCAAGATGATCGAGGATCTGGAGGATGGCGAGAAGATCTTCGTCTACAAACGCAACGCGACGCGCGACCTCGGCGAGATCCTGTCGCTGCACGCAGCACTCAACCAGTACGGTCCGAACAAGCTGTTCTGGATCAGCCAGCTGGAGGACGGACGGCACTCCTGCGACGTCGAGTGGGTCGCGCCGGATCTTCTCAGGGGATACTGCGCCAGCTTCGGCAGGGCGGAGACGCCGCCGGTCGAGATCTGGCTGAAGCTCTGCCGCAGCGCCTGGGGCAAGTTCTCGGAGCGGTCCTGCGCCGCCTTGGCCGCGGCGGCTCCGGCCGCGCCCGCTGCGCCGATCTTCGTCGCGCAGGCGCCATACGAGGGTTACGCCGACCGCGAGGCCGCCGCCGGCATGCTGACGCGGCTGAGGAGGATCTTCGCCGGCGGCAGATCCGGTGGCCACGCCTGCTGATGCCTTGTTCGAAGGGTCCCCCGGCCTCCGGCGCGGCACTTGCGTGGCCCGTCGACCGCTTCCTAGAGTTGTCGCATCGTCGCGAGCCGGAGTCTGATCACGCATGACCGGCGAGGACGCGCTGATCGGGCATACCGGTTTCGTCGGCTCCAACCTGCTGCGTCAGCGCGACTTCACGGCGAGCTTCAACTCCGGCAGCATCGGCGAGATCGACGGTCGCCGCTTCGACGAGGTGGTCTGCGCCGGCGTCTCGGCGGTGAAATGGTGGGCCAACCAGAATCCCGACGAGGATCGCGCGCGCATCGAGGGGCTGATGCGCCATCTCGAGACCATCACCGTGCGGCACTTCACCCTGATCTCGACCATCGACGTCTACGACCCGCCGCTCGGCGTCACCGAGCGCGATCCGCCGGAGCCGGAGGGGTTGCACGCCTATGGCCGCCACCGCGCGATGCTGGAGCGCTTCGTCGCCGAGCGGTTCGAGACCTACCAGATCGTCCGTCTGCCCGCCCTGTTCGGGCCGGGGCTGAAGAAGAACGCGATCTTCGACCTGATGCACGACAACCGCGTCGCCCTGATCAACCCGGCCTCCTCGTTCCAGTGGTATCCGCTGGAGCGGCTGTCGGCCGACCTGGGCGTCGGGCGGGCGCACCGCCTGTCGCTGCTCAACCTCGCGACCGAGCCGCTGGAGATGGAGCAGATCCGCGCGCGCTGCTTCGCCGGCAGCGTGATCGGCGCCGAGGCGCCGCCGGCGGTCCGCTACGACATGCGCACCGTGCACGACGCACGCTTCGGCGGCAGCGGCGGCTACGTCCTGGACCGGAGCGCGGTGCTCGACGCGATCGTCCGATTCGTCGAGACCGAGCGTCGGGCGTGAGCGCGATGCGGGTCGCGCGCCGGCTGGGGGTGTCCAACCTGGCATGGC
>CAXTOE010000149.1:0-6731 GCA_964245685.1 uncultured Acetobacteraceae bacterium
CCTCCCGCCCGGGCCTGGTGATCGGCTTCGCCGCCGAGACCGACGACGTCGTCGCCCACGCCGCCGCCAAGCGTTCGCGCAAGGGCTGCGACTGGATCGTGGCCAACGACGTGGGCCCCCGCAGCGGGATCGTCGGCGGCGTCATGGGCGGCGACGAGAACCGGGTGCACCTGATTAGCGACGCGGGCGTCGAGGACTGGCCGCGCCTCGACAAGCGGGCGGTGGCGGAACGGCTCGCCGAGCGGATTGTGCGTCAGCTGCAGGGGGATCCCGCGCCGTGACCGCCCCCACACGCAGCATCCTGGTGCGGCGGCTGCCGCACGGGCAAGGGCTCGAGCTGCCCGCCTACGCCACCGACGGCGCCGCCGGCATGGACCTGCTGGCCGCCGTCGTCGATCCGGTCAGCATCGCCCCGGGCGAGCGGGCGCTGATCCCGACCGGGATCGCCGTGGCACTGCCGCCGGGGCACGAGCTGCAGATCCGGCCGCGCTCCGGCCTCGCGCTGCGGCACGGCATCGTCCTGCCCAACAGCCCGGGCACGATCGACGAGGACTACCGCGGCGAGATCGGCGTGATCCTGCTCAACGCCGGCACCGAGGCGTTCCGCATCGAGCGCGGCGCCCGCATCGCGCAGGCCGTGCTCGCCCCGGTGCTGCGCGCCGTCTGGCAGGAGAGCGACGCGCTGCAGGAGACGGCGCGCGCCGGCGGCGGCTTCGGCAGCACCGGCATCTATGCCGTGGTGCTCCCGCGCGACGCCGCCGCGCCGGATGAAAGCTGATCCCGATCGCCGGCGGGGACTGGCCGCCCCCGGGAGGCTGGAGTAAAGCAGCGGGGCCGCCGCAGGACCGCTCGCGAGCCCGTCTTATTTCGGCAATATCATGGCCTTGGCACGGGATGGCTGGATGCTGAGAGATCGTCTTCCGGCCAACGTCGCCGCGCGCACCGCCCCCAACCTGTTCGACGTCGCGGTGATCCTGTGCATGCTCGGCCTGGCGATCGCGATCGGTGCGGTCGCACGCCACACCTTCGGGCCGCTGACCGCCCCGGGAGCGGTCGCCATCCACCTCGATCCGGCGTGGCTGCCCGGCTACGCGATGCGCACCACCCTGCGCATGTTCGCGGCTCTGCTCTGCTCGCTGCTGTTCACCTTCACCTACGCGGTCTGGGCCGCCAAGAGCCGTCGCGCCGGGGTGATCCTGGTGCCGATCCTCGACATCCTGCAATCCATCCCGATCCTGGGCTTCCTGACCTTCACCCTCGTGTTCTTCATGAGCCTGTTCCCGGGCCGCGTGCTCGGCGCCGAGCTGGCGGCGATCTTCACCATCTTCACCAGCCAAGCCTGGAACATGGCCTTCAGCATGTACCAGTCGCTGAAGACCATCCCGGGCGACCTGGAGGAGGCCGCCCGCTCCTTCGGCCTCTCCTCCTGGCAGCGCTTCTGGCGCCTCGAGGTCCCGTTCGCCATGCCCGGCCTGGTCTGGAACACGATGATGTCTATGTCAGGCGGCTGGTTCCTGGTCGTCGCCTCGGAGACCTTCACGGTCGGCGACACCAACGTCGTGCTGCCGGGCATCGGATCCTATGTCGGCGCCGCGATCGCGCACCGCGACATACGCGCCGTCTTCTACGCGATCCTCGCCATGCTGGTGGTGATCCTGCTCTACGACCAGCTGCTGTTCCGTCCGCTGGTGGCGTGGTCGGCGCGCTTTCGCTTCGAGACCACGCAGGGGGCGGTCGCCGAGGATCCGTGGATGCTGGCGCTGCTGCGCCGGACCCGGCTGCTCAACCAGGCCAGCCGCCTGTTAGGCGAGTTTCTCACCCGCATCGGTGGCCTGCCGATCGGGCGCAGGCCCGGCGCGCCGCGCCGGACCACCTTGCCGCCCCGGGTCCTCGACGGGATCTGGATCGGCGTGCTGAGCGTCGCGGTGGCGCTCGCGGTGTGGCAGCTGGTGCTCTACGTCTCGAGCAGCCTGTCGGCGCACGAAGCCCTCCGCGTCATGCTGCTCGGCTGCTACACCATGGTCAGGGTGATCACGATGATCGTGCTAGCCTCGCTGATCTGGGTGCCGGTCGGCGTCTGGCTCGGGTTGCGGCCGGTCTGGGCACGCCGCGCGCAGCCGGTGGCGCAGTTCCTCGCCGCGTTCCCCGCCAACTTGGTCTACCCGATCTTCGTGCTGGCCATCGTGCACTACGCGCTCAACAGCAACGTCTGGCTGACGCCGCTGATGATCCTCGGCACGCAGTGGTACATCCTGTTCAACGTGATCGCGGGGGCCGCGGCATTCCCTGCCGACCTGCTGGAGGTGGCCCGCAACTTCGACCTGCGCGGCTGGCGCTGGTGGCTGCGGGTGATGATCCCCGGCATCTTTCCGTACTACGTGACCGGAGCGCTCACCGCATCGGGAGGTGCTTGGAACGCCGCCATGGTGTCCGAGGTCGCGTCGTGGGGCAGGACGACCCTGTCCGCGCAGGGACTCGGCAGCTATATCTCCCAGGCCAGCGCGGCCGGCTCCACCGCCCGTGTCGCCCTGGGGATGGTGGCGATGTCGGCGTTCGTGCTCGCCTTCAACCGGATCGTGTGGCGACCGATGTATGCCTTTGCGCAGCGCCGCCTCACCTTCGCCTGAGCCTCAATACTCTATGCCTCGGCCCCAGCTTCGCCCGACACCAGCCGACGAGAGGATTGCACATGGATACAGTGCACAGCGCGCCGGACGCCGGTCAGGGGCTGGCCACCGAGGAGCTGGTGCGGATCCGCGGCTGCCGCCAGGCCTACCACAAGGACAGCAACGCCGACCTGGTGGTGCTCGACGGCGTCGACCTGACGCTGCATGCCGGCGAAATCGTTGGCCTGCTCGGCCGCTCCGGCTCCGGCAAGTCGACGCTGCTGCGCATCGTCTCCGGCCTGCTGACGCCCACCGCCGGCGACGTGCGCTGGCGCGGCGCACCGCTGCGCGGACCCGCCCCGGGGGTCGCGATGGTGTTCCAATCCTTCGCGCTGTTCCCCTGGCTCACGGTGCAGGCCAACGTCGAGCTTGGCCTGGAGGCCAAAGGCATCGCGCGGGCGGAGCGCGAGAAGCTGGCGGAGGACGCGATCGACCTGATTGGCCTCGGCGGCTACGAGAACGCCTATCCCAAGGAGCTCTCCGGCGGCATGCGCCAGCGCGTCGGACTGGCGCGCGGCCTCGTGGTGCATCCCGACCTGCTGCTGATGGACGAGCCGTTCTCGGCACTCGACGTGCTCACCGCCGAGAACCTGCGCACCGACCTGATCGAGCTCTGGTCGGAGAAGCGTCTGCCGGTGAAGTCGGTGCTGCTGGTGACCCACAACATTGAGGAGGCAGTGCTGATGTGCGACCGCATCCTGGTGTTCTCCTCCAACCCCGGCCGCGTCGCGCACGAGCTGAAGGTACCGTTCGCGCACCCGCGCAACCGGCACGACTTCGCCTTCCGCCAGTTCGTCGACCGCATCTACGGCCTGATGACCAAACGGGCGCCGGAGCCGACCACACCCGACTTGGTGCCGGGCGACGGCGTCCAGACGATGAAGAAGTTCCAGGCGCTGCCGATGCTGCCGACCAACCTGATGGCTGGCCTGATGGAGACCGTGCTCGCCGAACCCTATCGCGGCCGTGCCGACCTGCCGCTGCTCGCCGCGTCGCTGCAGCTCGAACTGGACGAGCTGCTGCCGCTCGGCGAGACCATGCAGCTGCTGCGCTTCGCCGAGCTGGAAGAGGGCGACATACGCCTCACCGAGGCCGGCACCACCTTCGTGCAGGCCGACCTGGACGAGCGCAAGCTGATCCTGCGCGAGAGCCTGCTGGGCAACATTCCCCTGGTCGCCGACATCCGCTCGGTGCTCGACGAGCGCTGGAACCATCGCGCCCGTGCCGAGCGCTTCCGCGACGAGCTGGAGGACCACATGTCCCCCGACTACGCGCGGGAGACCCTGCAGACCATCATCGGCTGGGGCCGCTACGCCGAGCTGTTCGACTTCGACGAGGAGGCCGACCAGTTCTTCCTCGAAGAGGAGGACTAAGGAGCGCCTTTCTCATAAGTTGGGGTCTGGGGCCACCGGCCCCAGCGGGTCGAGGGCGGAGCCCTCGCCTACCCTAGCGCCGAAGCAGCGCCTGCACCGCCTGCTCCACCAACTCGTCGATGATCTCCGCCGTCGGCTGCACGGCGCTGACCATGCCGACCGACTGCCCCGCCATCACCGAGCCCGCCTCGACGTCGCCGTCGATCACCGCGCGCCGCAGCGAACCGGCCCAGAAATGCTCGATGTCGAGCTGCGCCGCCTCGCGCGAGAGCTCGCCCTGCTGGAAGCGGCGCAGCGTCTCCGCCTGGTGCACCAGGAAGCGCTTGGTGCCCTCGTTGACCAGCCCGCGCACCGGGATCACCGGGAAGCGCTCGTCGAGCTGCACCGAGGGCAGCGCGTCGCGTGCCGAGGCGCGCACGAACGCCGCCTTGAAGCGCGGATGCGCGATGCTCTCGGTGGAGGCGGCGAACCGCGTGCCGAGCTGCGCGCCGGCAGCCCCCATCTCCAGCATCCCCAGGATCGCATCGCCGCGCCCGAGCCCGCCGGCCACGAACACCGGCAGGTCGCGGATATGCGGCAGGATCTCCTGGGCCAGCACGGTCAGCGACACCGGCCCGATATGGCCACCCGCCTCGGAGCCCTCGATCACCAGCGCATCGACCCCCGTGCGGGCGAGCCGCTTGGCGAGCACCAGGGCCGGGGCGAAGGAGATCAGCTTGGCGCCGCCATCCTTGACCGCGCGCACCGAGGCGCCGGACGGGATCCCGCCGGCCAGCACCACGTGCCCGACGCTCGCCTCGCGACAGACCCGTATCAGGTCGTCGAGCTGCGGATGCATGGTGATCAGGTTGACGCCGAACGGCTTGTCGGTCAGCGCCTGGGTGGCGGCGATCTCGTCCGCCAGCAGGTCCGGGCCCATCGCGCCGCAGGCGATCACACCGAAGCCGCCGGCGTTGGAGATGGCGGAGACCAGGTGGCGCTCGCTCACCCAGCTCATCGCGCCGCCCAGGATCGCCACCTCGCTGCCCAGGAAGGCGCGACCCCTGGCCCACAGCCGCTCGAGCTGCGCCCGCGCCTCGGCCCATCCCGGCGGACGGCCCGGAGGCGGCAGCGGGTCGGCGAGCAGCATTGCATCCGGAGGCGACATCATCTCACCCATCGAGGCCATAGGCGCCGTGCAGGGCCCGCACCGCCAGTTCAGTGTACTCGATGCCGATCAGAACGCTCACCTTGATCTCGCTGGTCGAGATCACCTGGATGTTGATCGAGCGGTCCGACAGCGTCCGGAACATGGTGTTGGCGACGCCGACGTGGCTGCGCATGCCCACGCCCACCACGCTGATCTTGACCACCTCGGAGTCGGTCAGCAGCTCGCCGTACTGTATGTCGTGGCGGGCCTCCTCCAGCACCTTGACCGCGCGGGCCAGATCGCTCTTGCCGGCGGTGAAGGTCATGTCGGTGGTGCCGTCGGCACCCGTGCTCTGCACGATCATGTCGACGTTCACGTTGGCCTCGGCGAGCGGCCCGAACACCGCGGCCGCGACGCCCGGTCGATCCGGCACCCGTCGTACGGTGATCTTCGCCTCGTCGCGGGAATAGGCGATGCCGGCGACCATTTCCTGTTCCATGATCTCGTCCTCGTCCACCACCAGGGTTCCGGGCAGATGACCCTCCTCGGGCGGCCCGAGGGCCGAGAAGCTCGACAGCACCTGGACCCGCACCCGCTGCTTCATCGCCAGCTCGACGCTGCGGGTCTGCAGCACCTTGGCACCGACCGACGCCAGTTCCAGCATCTCCTCATACGTTATCCTGTCGAGCTTGCGGGCGCGCGCGACGATGCGCGGGTCGGTGGTGTAGATCCCGTCCACGTCGGTATAGATGTCGCACCGATCGGCAGCCACCGCCGCCGCCAGCGCCACCGCCGAGGTGTCCGAGCCGCCGCGACCCAGCGTGGTGACCCGCCCGTTCGGCCCTACGCCCTGGAAGCCGGCCAGGATCGGCACCTGCCCCGCGCGCATGCGCGCGATCAGCGTCTCGCCCGCGACGCTCTCGATCCGCGCCTTGCCGTGGGCGTCGTCGGTGCGCAGCGGGATCTGCCAGCCCTGCCAGGATCGCGCCTCGACGCCGAGATCCTGCAGCGCGATCGCCAGCAGCCCGCTGGTGACCTGCTCCCCGGTCGACACAACCGTGTCATACTCGCGCGCATCGTGCAGCGGCGAGAGCGCCTGGCAGTAGCCGACCAGCTGGTTGGTCACACCCGACATCGCCGAGACCACGACCGCGACCTCGTCGCCGCGCTCGACCTGGCGGGCGACGCGCGACGCCACGCTGCGGATCCGATCCAGGTCGGCGACCGAGGTGCCGCCGAACTTCATCACGATACGAGCCATCAGGCGTGGCGCCTTCCACCTGCAAGCCGGCCCGAGCATGACCGGGCCGTGATCACGGACTCCGAGCGGCGCGGGACGTTGCAGACGCGCGGCAGGCGGGTCACATAGCTTCGTCTTCACGGGGCGGCAACATGCAAGCAGTTTCAGCACCACCGGCTCCCGACCGGGGCGCGCCGGACTCCGTCTCGCCCGACGAGATCGCCCGCTTCGGCGCCCTGGCGCAGCGCTGGTGGGACCCGCACGGGCCGATGCGGCCGCTGCACCGGATGAACCCGCTGCGCGTGCGCTGGATCGACCGGCAG
>CAXTOE010000150.1:0-6730 GCA_964245685.1 uncultured Acetobacteraceae bacterium
GTGTGCCCCCGCCGCCCGCGGCGACGGCAGCATCGCCGACGACGTCTACGCCCTCGGCGTGCTGCTGCTGGCGCTGCTCGCCGGCGAGGTGCCGCTGGCCGGCCTGGAGGCGCGCGAAGTCCTGCAGCTCAAGCTCGAGTACGGCAGCCACGCTGCACTCGTCGGGCAGATGCGGCTGCAGCGCGGCTTCGAGGAGATCCTGCGCGCGATGCTGTCGGACGACCCGCTCGCCAGACCCACCCCTGCGGCCCTGGCGAACCTCGACGGCATCCACGCGCGACGCGGCGGCCAGCGCACGGTGCTGCGCGCGGCGCGCCCGATCGCGCTCGGCGACCGGATGGCCTGGAACCGTCGCACCCTCGCCCTGCTGTGCGCCGAGCGGCCGGCGGAGGCGATGCTGCTGCTCAGGCAGGCGGCGATGGAGCACTGGCTGCGGCGAGCGCTCGAGGCTCTGGCCGGATGGACTGGGCCCGCTGCTGGCCGGCGCCGTGCTGCAGCCGCCGACGAGCGATCCGCGCGACGCCGCCTCCCTGCTCGACGCGCTGCTGGTCCGTGGTGCGCTGAGCCGCTGGCGCTGGCAGCGTACCGGGCGCCCGCATCCGGAGGATCTAAATGTGCCGGCGCGGCTGCTGCGCCGCACGGAGCAGGATGACGGGCAGGCCGTGCTGCTGCGGGTCGCCTACGCCCTCAACCCGTACCTGGCGTGCGCCTCGCCGCTGCTCGCGGCAGAGGTGGCGATCCAGGCCGGGTCGGTGATCGAGGCACTCGAGCGTCTCCCATCCACCACTCCGGCGAAGCCGCTGCTCGATGCGCACATGCTGGCGTTCCTGGACGCCCGCATGGACGATGCGGCGGCGATGCAGGACCCCGCCCGCGATGATCCGGACCCGGCGCTGCGCGAGCTGTCGATCCTGGCGCGCTGGCAGGTGCAGCTGAAGCGCGCCTCGCTGGTGCGCCTCGCCGGGCGCATGCTGCCGCGCCTGGAGCCGAAGCTCGCCGACTGGCCCGGCCTGAGCCGCAGGGAGCAGCGTCTCGAGGCGCTGCGCGGGCTGGCGACGGCGGGCGATCTCGCGGGCATGGCGAGGCTCGTCTCGGACGGCGGGGCGCGGCGTCAGGATGAGGCGGCCAGGGAGCAGGCGGTGGCGCAGGCCGCCCGGATCGTCGACGCCCTCGCCGAGCAGGACCGCACTACCGAGCAGCGTCTCACCTCCGGCCGGCAGGCGGCTCGTGACACCGCCTCGGCAATCGGGCTGCTCTGCGTCATGGCGGTGCTGCTCTACGAGCTGCTGGTCTGATGGCCCGCCTCGCGACTGCCGCGACCCTGCGCGCGCCGAGGGCCGGCTGGAAGTGGTGGCACGGCATGCTGGCGGGCATGCTGCTCATGGTCTCTCCCGGGATCGCCCTGCTGCTGGCGGCGCTGTCGGCCCCGGTGCTGCTCGTGCTGATCGCGGACACCACGCCGCGACGGACGCTGACCCGAACGGTGGCGCTGTTCTGCGCCGCCGGTGCGATCGACCCGCTGCGGGCGTTCCTGTCGATGGGTCATGACGTGGTCGCCGCCGTCGAGCTGCTGGCGCATCCGACGGTGATGCTGCTGGCTTGGGCGGCGGCGGGATGCGGATGGCTGCTCGACGAAGCCTGCAGCCTCGGGGCGACCCTGTTCACCAGGGTGAAGCTCACCAGCGAGGGCAAGGCACTGGAAGCCGAGCTGATGGCGGTGCGGGCCGAGTGGGAATTCGGCCCGAACTGAACGATCGCGGCAGCCGGGCATGGCCGACGCCCGATCGTTCAGTCAGGCACGTGAGCCTTCAGGCGGCGGCGGGCTCGCCGAGACGCCGCGTCGTGATCTGCGACTTCATCGCCTTCTGCACCTTCTCGAAGGCGCGCACCTCGATCTGCCGCACCCGCTCACGCGAGATGTTGTACACCTGCGACAGGTCCTCCAGCGTAGCCGGCTCTTCCTTGAGGCGACGCTCTACCAGGATATGCCGCTCGCGCTGGTTCAGCGTGCGCAGCGCCTCGCCGAGCAACGCCTTGCGCCCGGAGAACTCCTCGTGCTCCGCGAGCATCGTCTCCTGGCTGTCGCTATCGTCGACCAGCCAATCCTGCCACTCGCCTTCGCTGTCGGCGCGAACCGGCGCGTTCAGGCTGTGGTCGGGCGCGGCCAGACGACGGTTCATGTTGACCACGTCCTGCTCGGAGACCGAGAGCGAGCGCGCGATCTGTCCGACCTGCTCGGGGCGAAGGTCACCGTCCTCGATCGCCTGCATCTGACCCTTCAGCCGGCGCAGGTTGAAGAACAGCTTCTTCTGCGCCGCCGTGGTGCCCATCTTGACCAGCGACCAGCTGTGCAGGATGTACTCCTGGATCGCGGCACGGATCCACCACATCGCGTAGGTCGCGAGGCGGAAGCCGCGGTCCGGGTCGAACCGCTTCACCGCCTGCATCATCCCGACATTGCCCTCGCTGATCAGCTCGCTGATCGGCAGGCCGTAGCCGCGATAACCCATTGCAATCTTCGCCACGAGACGCAAATGGGAGGTGACGAGCTTGTGTGCGGCGGCACTGTCCTCATGATCGCGCCAGCGCTTGGAGAGGCTGAGTTCCTCTTCCGGGGCGAGCATGGGAAACTTGCGTATTTCCTGGAGGTAGCGAGAGAGATTACCCTCAGGACCAACATTAAGGACGGCAGAGGCCACGGTAAGGCTCCTTTCGTCTGAACTTCAGCGAACCCTCGAGGCCCATACGGCGCGGTCGAGAACGGGTTGCACGTCGGCTCAGGTTGGGCGCGGGTGAGGACATCACGTCCCCGAGACTTCCCCCGGATCAGGCGGGAACTCCCAGGACGTCCAGACCGGCGGGCGCCCCCGTCGGAACTGGCGCCTTGATACCGGACCGCCGCGGTCCGGTCAAGATGAAGCCTCGTTCAGCCAGCTGAACTCTTCGTAATGCATGACAGCAACGTGTTGAAATCCGCCGGCGGCGGGGCCTCGAAATGCAGCGGCCGTCCGTCGCGCGGATGCACGAAGCCGAGGCTCGCGGCGTGCAGCGCCTGGCGCGGGAAGTCGAGCGCCGCCCGCCGAGCAGGCTCGGGGAGCAGCCGTGCCGCCGCCGGGATGCGACGCAAGTACACCGGATCGCCGATCAGGGCGTGGCCGCGTTGCGACAGGTGGACGCGGATCTGGTGGGTGCGTCCGGTGGCCAGCCGGCACTCGATCAGGCTCGCGGCGCCGTGCGCCACCTGCAGCGTGCGGTAGCGGGTCAGCGCCGGCTTGCCGCCGCGCGCGACGATCGTCATGCGCTTGCGGTCCCGCGGGTCGCGCCCGATCGCGCCCTCCAGCTCTCCGGCGGCGGGCGACAGCATGCCCCAGCACAGCGCGAGATAGGCGCGCTCGATCCGCCGGGCGGCGAAGTCCGCCGACAGCGCGGCCAGCGCCGCCTCGGTCTTGGCCACCACCATCAGGCCGGAGGTGTCCTTGTCGAGCCTGTGTACGATCCCGGGACGGCGTTCGCCGCCGATCCCCGGCAGCGCGTCGCCGCAATGCGCGAGCAGGGCGTTGACCAGCGTGCCGTCCTCGTTGCCCGGTGCCGGATGCACCACCAGCCCCGGCGGCTTGTCCAGCACGATCAGGTCGCCGTCCTCGTGCAGGATCGCGAGGGCGATCGCCTGCGCCCTCGGACGGGCGGCCACCGGCTCGGGTGCCGCGACGCTGAACAGCATGCCGGCGCGCACCGGACCTGCGGCGTCGCGCAGCACCGCGCCATCGCGCAGCACGTGGCCGCCATCGATCAGGGCCTTGACGCGCGAGCGCGAGACCGTGCCGATGCTGTCGGCGAGGAACCGGTCGGTGCGCCGCCCGGCCTGGTCAGGGGTCGCGACGAGCTGCAGCGGGACCGCGGGCCCGGTCGTAAGATCGGCCATGATATCGGCTTAGCGGAGAAGCATGCCGGCGAGAAGGCCACGGCGCGATGCAGGGGAGGGAGCGGCTCGAGATGCAGACTCGCGGCATGAGGGCCCTGCTGGCGGCGGTGATCGTGATGGGGGTGATGATCCTGCTCGGCACCGCGGTGCTGATCAGCACCGTGGTACGGCGGGCGATGCGGCCGCCGGTGGGCGCCGTCGCGACGGTTCCGCCGCCGGCCGATGCGGCCGTGCGGCAGCTGACGCTGGATCAGCCGCCGGGCACCCGCATCGCCTCGGTGGTTCGCCAGTCCGATACGGTGCTGGCGGTGACACTGTCCGGCGGCGGCAGGGCGGATCGGCTGCTGCTGTGGGACGTCGCGGCAGGACGTCTGGTAGGCCGACTCACGCTCGATCGCGAGGGCGACCGCTGAGCCGGTCGGATGCCGGACAGCCTGCTTGCACCCCCGCCGGCTCTGCTTTAAGAGCAGCCCCGGCCATGTCCTGTTCGTCTAGAGGCCTAGGACACCGCCCTCTCACGGCGGTAACAGGGGTTCGAATCCCCTACGGGACGCCATCTCCCTCCGCATCCGGCGCCACCGCGATCTCGCGACGGCGCCGTGCCACGCGACCGGTCGTCCGGCGGTCTCCATGAGCCTCGTCTGGTGCCAGGGCATGTTCGCGAGCGGCTCGACTTGGCTCTACAACGTGGCGCTCGCGGTGGCGGCGGAGATCGAGCCCGGCGGGCGCATCGACGGGCGCTTCGTGTTCAGTGCGAGCGATGCCGCCGGTCTGGACGCGCCGGGCATCCTGCATGTCGTCAAGGCGCACCAGGTCCGGCGCGGCGTCGGCGCCATCGCGTCGCGCGCCGACGCCATCGTCGTTACCCTGCGCGATCCCCGCGACGCCGTCGTCTCGCTGATGCAGTACCAGAAGTTCTCGTTCTATCGCGCCCTGCTGAACGTCTGCTACGCGGCGGAAGCCTGCGTGGCCCTCGGCTCCAACCCGCGCGCGGTGACGCTGCACTACGAGTTCGGCTTCGTCGACGACCCGCGCACCATAGACGGGCTGGCCCGCCACATGGGCGGCAGCATCTCCCGCCGGCGGCGCGACGAGATCTTCGAGGCGACCCGGCGACCGGCGATCGAGGCGTTCATCGCGCGGCTGGAACAGCAGCCAACCACCATCACCGACCGGCACGGCGACGTCTACGACCTCGCCAGCCACTGGCATCGGCATCATGCCGGACGCACCGGCACCATCGGACGCTGGCCGGGGCTGCTCTACCCGGCACAGGTCCGGGGCATCGAGGCCGCGCTGGGCGACTGGATGGCCTGCTTCGGCTACCGGCCGGGTCTCATGGCACAGACCGTCTGGCCCTGCGTGGCCCGGTTCGCCACACCCCGACCGGCCGGGCCGGCGACGCCCTCGTCGGATCGATCCCGGCATCGAGCGACGATGGGCGGACAGGGCTGATCCCGCACCGGATTTGCCGGCGGCAAATCGCGATGATAAGGCAGAAACCTGACGGTCCGCATCCGCCGAGCCGGTACATCCGGTGCACCGCGATCACGGGCAGCCCGCCCTCGCCGCCGGCGGCGCGATCCCATCATGCAGAGGACCGAACCCGCGTGCTGCGACCGCCTCGTGAGCTTCGAGACACGTTCGACCTGCTGTCGGGTCTGGACCAGAGCCAGTCGCTCGACAGCCTGCTGGCCCGCATCGACTGGCTCGGCGTGACGCCGCAGCAGGTGTGCTACGCCGTGCTCGGTCGCCTGCCGCAGGACCTGCACCATGACGGGCTCAGCGGCGCCCGCTTCGAGCCTGCCGCCTATTTCCAGACGCTGCTGCTCTCCAGCGAGTTCCAGGACGGGCTGGTCGGCAACCTTCTGGGAGCCTATCCGGAGAAGCCGCGCCGCTTCTTCGTGCACATCCCGCGCTGCGGCGGCACGTCGCTGGGCGAGACCCTCAGCCTCCATGCCTGCACGGTGCCGTACAACGCGATCGGCACCGACTGGTGCGCCGGCCACGGCTTCCTCGACGCGGTGGCCGGGATCTGCCGGATGATCCCGCAGCACGAGGCGATCCACGTCACCGGACACTACACGCTGCGCTCCCTGCTCGACGGGCGCCTGGCGCGGTTCGGCGACAGCGTCTGGACCAGCATCAGGCCGCCGCACGAGATCGTCCTGTCGTACATCAACTACGTCCTCACCATCCTCGCCGCGGATCCGGAGCTGGTGCGGCCCGATACGCGCGACTGGGCGAGGCGGCTCGGCGTCGCGTCCGGTCGCCTCGACCGCCAGTCGCCGGCGGAGCGCCAGGCGATGCTGATGCGCATGATCCGGCACGGCACGCTGATCCCGAGGGACCTGCTCTGCCATTTCCTCGGCGACGGCACCGCCGCGAGCGCGCTCGATCTGCTCGCGGCGGCCGATGTCGAGGTGATCGACAGCCGGCGGCTGGACCGGTGGCGCGAGCAGCGCTGGAACGTCCCGGCGAGGCCATGGGCGAACGTCTCCAAGCCGTTCTTTCGATGGGACGAGCTCGACGACCGGGCGCGGCGCGGCATCGGACGGCTGGTCAGGCAGGACACGATCCTGCACCGGCTGGTGGCACCCCGTCTCGGCCAGGCCGGCTCCGTCGCCGGGCTGCAGATCGCCTCGGGTGCCGCGACCGCCGCGCCCGCGACCCCGCCGGAGCCTGTGCCTGTGCCCGCAGCGCAGCGGTGGGCGGCACTGGTCGACGGCCTCATCCCCGACCTCAGCAGCGACCCCGGCTGGCCCGCGCTCGCCGCCGCCTCGCGCGATCACGCCGACGAAGTGCGCA
>CAXTOE010000151.1:0-6725 GCA_964245685.1 uncultured Acetobacteraceae bacterium
GGTCCTCGGTCTCCGGCGCGTTGGCGACCACGTCGACCGCGCGGCCGCCGTCGGACCTGCTCCCGCCCGCGACCGCCTCCAGCGCCTCCCGCCGCCGCCCGGTCAACACCACGAGCGCGCCTTCCGCGGCCAGTGCCCGTGCCGCCGCCTCGCCGATGCCGCTTCCCGCGCCCGTGACCCACGCGATCTTGCCGTCGAGCTGACCCACCGCACTCTCCCTCCCGGATCGGCAGGGGTCCGATCCTCCGCAGAGAGCAACGCGGGTCGGGCCGCTTCGTCGCCAGGTGCCGCCCGATCGCGGCCATGGGCTCCGTGCGACGCGCACGGACGAGGTGCAGGCGCGTCGCCGGAGCCGGACCAGCAGCCTCAGCCGGGGTCGGCCTCGCGGAAGACGCGGCTGGCCAGGATGTCGGCGGCCTCGATCTTGCCCAGGTCCTCGGCCGTAACCGGCGACGCCTCGCCGTGGCCGTCGCCCACCAGGCGGTTCGCCTGTCGCAGCCTCGCCCGATCGAGCGCGTTGCGGATCGAGCGGGCGTTGGCGAAGTGCGGCAGCCGGCGACGCAGCGTGATGTAGCGGCTCAGCGCCTCTCGCGCCTCCGGCGTCAGCCGGTAGGCCTGCCGCGCCAGGATCGCCTCGCCGATGCCGAGCAGCTCCGGCTCGTCGTAGTCGGGGAAGTCGATATGGTGCGCCACCCGCGAGCGGAAGCCGGGGTTGGTGGCGTAGAACCGGTCCATCCGGTCGGCATAGCCGGCCAGGATCACCACCAGGTCCTCGCGCTGGTTTTCCATCACCTGCAGCAGGATCTCGATCGCCTCCTGGCCGTAGTCGCGCTCGTTCTCGGCGCGGTGCAGGTAGTAGGCCTCGTCGATGAACAGCACGCCACCCATCGCCTTCTTCAGGATCTCCCTGGTCTTCGGCGCGGTGTGGCCGATGTACTGGCCCACCAGGTCGTCGCGTGTCACCGAGACCAGGTGGCCGCGACGCACGAAGCCGAGCTTGTGCAGGATCCCGGCCATGCGCAGCGCCACCGTGGTCTTGCCGGTGCCCGGGTTGCCGGTGAACGACATGTGCAGCGTCGGCGGCTCGCCCACCAGGCCGACGCGCCGGCGCACGCGCTCCACCAGCAGCAGCGAGGCGATCTCGCGGATGCGCTGCTTCACCGGCTGCAATCCGAGCAGGTCGCGGTCGAGTGCGGCCAGGATCTCGCCGATGCCGGCGGCATCGAACTCGGCGCGCAGGTCGACGAAGTCTGTGTCGGCCGGCATCAGCTCAGCGACGGGATGGTGGTGTAGCGCACCGCGCGGCCGCTCGCCTCGGTGCGCGTCAGGCGGAACTCCGGCTCGACCTCGGGCCGGTTGACGAGGAAGGAGATGCGCACGGATTCCCATCCGGCGGTGGAATCGAAGCCTGACAGGCGGATGTAGCGGTCGCCGTAGGCGCGCCGGCAGCCGGCCAGCTCGAGCATCACCCCGGCGGCGTCGGCGATGTCGAACATCGGCTGGCCCCACATCTCCCAGTAGGTGTTGCGCGGATGCGGATCGTCGGTGAACTCGATGTTCACCGCCCAGCCGCGATCGAGGCAGTACTGCACCTGCCGGGTGATCTGCTCGTCGGTCAGGTCCGGCAGGAACGAGAAGCATCCCTGTGTGTTGCGCATGATCGCTCTCCCTACACCGACACGCTGGCGGTGGGCACGTAGTCCGGCGTGTCGGTCGAGGCGTAGTCGAACGTCACGTCGCGCCAGGTCTCCAGCGCCTGGTGCAGCGGCTGGCAGTGCCGCGCGGCGGCGGCGAGGATGTCCGGTCCCTCGCGGCGGGTATCGCGACCCTCGTTGCGCGCCAGGATCATCGCCTCCAGCGCCACACGGTTGGCGGTCGCACCCGCCTGTATGCCCAACGGATGGCCGATGGTGCCGCCGCCGAACTGCAGCACCGTGTCCTCGCCGAGATAGTCGAGCAGCTGGTGCATCTGCCCGGCATGGATGCCGCCCGACGCGACCGGCATGGTCTTGCGCAGGCCGGCCCAGCTCTGGTCGAAGAACACGCCGTTCTCCAGGCGCATCGGGTTGTGGTCCTCGCGCAGGATGTCGTAGTAGCCGCGCGTCGCCGCCGGGTCGCCCTCCAGCTTGCCGACCACGGTGCCGGCGTGGATGTGGTCGACGCCGGCGAGGCGCATCCATTTGGCGATCACCCGGAACGAGACGCCGTGCGTCTTCTGGCGCGTGTAGGTGCCGTGGCCGGCGCGGTGCAGATGCAGGATCATGTCGTGGCGCCGCGCCCATTTCGACATCGACTGGATCGCCGTGTAGCCGATCACCAGGTCGATCATCACGATCACCGAGCCGAGCTCGTGGGCGAACTCGGCGCGCTCGTACATGTCCTCCATCGTCGCCGCGGTGACGTTGAGGTAGGTGCCCTTGACCTCGCCGGTCGCGGCCTGCGCGCGGTTCACCGCCTCCATGCAGTACAGGTAGCGGTCGCGCCAGTGCATGAAGGGCTGGCTGTTGATGTTCTCGTCGTCCTTGGTGAAATCGAGCCCGCCGCGCAGCGCCTCGTACACCACCCGGCCGTAGTTGCGTCCCGACAGACCGAGCTTCGGCTTCACGGTCGCACCCAGCAGCGGCCGGCCGAACTTGTCGAGCCGCTCGCGCTCGACGACGATGCCGGTGGCGGGACCGTCGAAGGTCTTCACGTAGGCGACCGGGAAGCGCATGTCCTCCAGCCGCAGCGCGCGCAGCGGCTTGAAGCCGAACACGTTGCCGATGATCGAGGCGGTCAGGTTGGCGATCGAGCCGGGCTCGAACAGGTCGAGGTCGTAGGCGATGTAGGCGAAGTACTGGCCCGGCGCGTTCGGCACCTCGTCGAGGCGGTAGGCCTTGGCGCGATACTTCTCGCAGGCGGTGAGGCGGTCGGTCCAGACCACGGTCCAGGTCGCGGTCGAGCTCTCGCCGGCCACCGCGGCGGCGGCCTCCACCGGATCCACCCCGTCCTGCGGCGTGATGCGGAACATCGCGATCACGTCGGTGTCCTTCGGTTCGTAGTCGGGCTCCCAGTAGCCCATGCGGCGATATTCCATCACGCCGGAGACGTAACGTTCCTTGCCGCGCACGGTGTGCGAACCGGTGGGCGGGCTCTTGATCTCGTTCATGCCGTGCTCCGGGAGGGTGTGTTCCGGGGATTCATCGCGCGCCGCGCTTGCGCTCGATCAGCCGCAGGATGATGGGGATGAGGATCACCTGCATCGCGAGATCCATCTTGTTGCCGGGCACCGCGATGGTGTTCGGCCGCGACATGAAGCTGCCGTGCAGCATCGAGAGCAGGTAGGGGAAGTCGATGCCCCGCGGATTGCGGAAGCGGATCACCACGATCGACTCGTCCGCCGTCGGGATGTAGCGGGCGATGAACGGATTGGAGGTGTCGACCGTGGGGACGCGCTGGAAGTTGATGTCGGTCTGGGTGAATTGCGGGCAGATGTAGCGGATGTAGTCCGGCATCCGGCGCAGGATGGTGTCCATCACCGCCTCGGTGGAGTAGTTGCGGCTGGAGCGGTCGCGATGGATCTTCTGGATCCATTCGAGGTTGATTACCGGCACCACGCCGATCCGCACGTCGGCATGCGCGCCGGTATCGACCGCCCCGTGCTTCACCGCGCCGTGCAGGCCCTCGTACAGCAGCAGGTCGGTGCCCGGCGGCAGCTCCTCCCACTCGGTGAAGCGGCCGGCGGGCGCGCCGAACAGCGCCTCCTCGCGCGCGTCGTGGACGTAGTGCCGGGTGCGGCCGCCGCCGTGGCGGGCGTATTCGCTGAAGGTGGCGGCAAGTTCCTCCAGCAGGTTTGCCTCGGGACCGAAATGGCCGAAATGATGGTTCCCGCGCTCGGCCTCCTCGCGCATCTTGGCGCGCATTCCCTCGCGGTCGTAGCGGTGGAAGGCGTCGCCCTCGATGAAGGCGGCGGTGATCTGCTCGCGCCGGAAGATCTGCTCGAACACGTTGCGCACCGAGGTGGTGCCCGCACCCGACGAGCCGGTGACCGAGATGATCGGATGCTGCAGGCTCATGCGCTGGCGCCGCGATGGTCATGGTCGGGGCGGAACAGGGTGCGGCTGGCGAACAGCGGATCGCCGCGCGCCGCGTCCGGCAGCACGTGGTAGCTGCCGATCCGCGCCACCTCCTCGACCGCACCGCAGACCAGACCGACGCGCTGGTGCAGGTGGGTGGCGATCTTGGCGAGGATGCGGGTCTGGCCGTCGCTGGCCGCACCGCCCGCCTGCTCCACCAGCAGCGCGATCGGGTTGGCCTCGTAGACCAGCCGCAGCCGCCCCTCGCGGCACGCCGGCCTGGCGTCGGCGGGATAGAGATAGACGCCGCCGCGCACCATGATCCGGTAGATCTCGGCGATCATCGAGCCGATCCAGCGCGTGTTGAAGTCCCTCCGGCGCGGCCCGTCGCCGCCCTGCTGGCACTCGCTGACGTAACGGCGCACCGCCGCCGGCCAGTGCCGCTGGTTCGACGCGTTGATCGCGTACTCGCTGGTCTCGAGTGCGATGCGCACCGGATCTGAGACCGAGAAGAAAACCTGTCTCTCGCGGTCGAGGGTGAACAGGTGCGTGCCCTCGCCCAGCGTCAGCAGCAGCGCCGTCTGCGAGCCGTAGATCAGGAAGCCCGCCGCCAGCTGGTCGGTACCCGGGCGCAGGAAGGCGGTGGCCGGATCGCCGTCCGGCTCCGCCGCCCGCAGGATCGAGAAGATGGTGCCGACCGGTGCCGCGGTGTCGATGTTGGACGAGCCGTCCAGCGGGTCGATCGCCACCGCCAGGATCCCGTCGCGCCGCAGCGGCAGCACCGTCTCGAGCTCCTCCGAGGCCACGCACGCCACCGGCGCCTCGCGCAGCGCGCGCACCAGCAGCAGGTTGGCGTGCAGGTCGAGCTCGGTCTGGGTGTCGCCGCGGCTGTCGCCGCGAGGCACCGACATGCCGGGCTCCAGCGGCCCGGCGGCGAGCAGGTCGGCGATCTGGCAGCCGGCGCGGGTGATCGCGAGCACGGTGCTGGCGATCGCCGACGCGTAGGCATCGCCGGCGGCGCGCCGCTGCCCGAGGAACGCTTCGAGACGCCCTCCGCTGGCCATCGGCTCGTTCTCCCCGGTCTCCGGCGGCATGGCCGCCAGCCCGAGCATCGGTCGCGGCTGTCTTGTTAGGCCAGCATAAAGAACTTAGTCTCGGCTTCAGGAAAACTTAATGAAGCACGTCACACTCAAGCAGCTGCGTGCCTTCGCCGCGGTCGTGCGCACCGCCTCGGTCACCGCGGCGGCGCAGGCGCTGCACGTCTCGCCGCCGGCGATCACGCTGCAGATGCGGCTGCTGCAGGAGCAGCTCGGCGTGCCGCTGATCGAGCGCTCGGCGTCCGGCATGGTGCCGACCGCCGCCGGCCGGCTGCTCGCCGACACGGTCAAGCGGGTCGAGATCGTCCTTGCCGACGGCGCCGCCGGGATCGGAGCACTTTCCGGGCTGCAGACCGGCCTGGTCCAGGTCGGCGTGGTCAGCACCGCCAAATACTTCGCGCCGCGCGTGCTCGCCGCCTTCTCGCGCGCGCATCCCGGGATCGAGCTGCGCCTGGTGGTCGGCAACCGGGCCGAGATCATCGCCGGGCTGCGCGACCACGAGCTCGACCTCGCGGTGATGGGACGACCGCCGGAGGACCTGGAGGTGGTGCTGGCGGTGATCGGCGAGCATCCGCACGTCGTGGTCGCCGCACCCGGGCATCCGCTTGCCGGTCGCCCAGGACTGCCGGCAGGCGATCTCGCCGGCGAGACCTTCCTGGTGCGCGAGCGCGGCAGCGGCACCCGCATGCTGATGCAGGAGTTCTTCGACCGCTCCGGCATCGCGCCGCGCTTCGGCATGGAGATCGGCAGCAACGAGACGGTGAAGCAGGCGGTGATGGCCGGCCTCGGCATCGCCTTCCTGTCGGCGCACACCATCGAGCTGGAGGTGCAGACGCAACGGCTGGCGGTGCTGGACGTCGCCGGCCTGCCGATCGTGCGCAGCTGGTGCGTGGTACGGCTGGCCGAGCGTCGCCCGATGCCCGCGATCGACAAGGTGGTGCTCTACCTGACCGAGCAGGGCCGCCGGTTCCTGCCCGACCACGGCAGCGGCACGTCGGGCCAGGCCTGACCCTGAGGCGGCGGACGCTTTCCGTCTGGCCCGGAAGCCGCGGAGCCTGATAGGACTCGGTGCGGACACGATACGAGATCGGAGGCGAGGCGCATGCGGATCGGCGGAGCTGGATGGTCGCGACGGCTCCTGCCCGGCGTCACGCTCATGCTGGCCGGCTGCGGCTACGGTGCGTCGCGGAGCGTGCACCAGGCGCAGTTCAGCATGATCGGCATGTCGGCGAACGACCTGCAGGCCTGCGCCGGGCCGCCAGACCGGATCGTGCAGCTCAACCCGGCGGCGCAGATCTTCGCCTACTCGGACAAGCCGGGCGTCGCGGGCGGCCTCGGCCTGCCGATCCCGCTGCTCGGCACCGTCACGCTCGGCGGCAGCGGCGGCACCTGCCTCGCCGAGTTCCGGGTGGTCGATAATCGCGTCACCGAGCTGCACGTCACCGGCGACGACGACCGGGTGATCGGCTCGGACGGCGTGTGCGAGCCGATCATACGCGGCTGCATGCGCCAGCCGGAGCCGACGATGCGGCCGGTGTCCGGCGAGGGAGCCGGCTCGATCTCGGCCTACCGC
>CAXTOE010000152.1:0-3225 GCA_964245685.1 uncultured Acetobacteraceae bacterium
GCGCGCGCGTCCTCGGCGGCGTCCTCGGCGTTCTCCACCGCCTGCGTCAGCGCCCGCACCCCGCCCGCGATCAGCAGCAGCAGCCGGGCGCGCGGCCAGTCGAAGGTCGGCTCCAGCTCGGCACCGTCCTGCGCGCCCAGCCGTGCCGAGGAGCCGGCACCGGCATAGGCGAGTCGGCCTGCCGGATCGCGAAGTCGGGCCGCCGCTTCCCGTGCCGCGTCGGCGATGGCGGGTAGGGCGGGTCGCACCGCCGCCAGCGCGTCGAGCTGGCCGCCGTACAGCGCCGCCACCTGGTCGCCGACCGGCCAGTCATCCAGCTCGGCGAAGCGCGGGCTCGCCCGCTCGGTCGCGATCGGCAACGCGCCGGGCATCGGCTCAGGCGGTCTCGCCGGCCCTGGAGCGCGCGAGCGGCGGGACGAACAGCGGCGCGGTGTCCCAGGGGAACAGGATCCAGGTCTCTTGCGGCACCTCGACCACGAAGCTGTCGGCACTCGGCCGTCCAGCCGGCTTGGCGTAGAGGCAGGCGAAGTAGGCGCGCGGCAGCGTGCGGCGCACCAGCTGCGCGGTGACGCCGGAATCGACTAGGTCGTCGATGATCAGGAAGCCCTCGCCAGTCCCGGCGGCGGCGGGATGCTTGAGGATGTGCGGCTCGGCCTGCTTCTCCTCGTCGTAGCTGACCACCGAGATCGTCTCGATCAGCCGGCAGTCCAGCTCACGGGCGATGATCGCGGCGGGGATCAGGCCGCCGCGGCTGATCGCGACGATGCCGCGCCACGGCCCGAGCGGCATCAGCGTCTCGGCGAGCAGCCGCGCGTCGCGATGCAGCTGGTCCCAGGTGACGGTGGCGTAGCTGACCGCCATTCAGAACAGCCGTCCGCCGTCGGGCACCTTGTGGTCGGGCCGGATCAGCACGACCTCGCCGCAGGAATCCGGCATCCCCAGCGTCAGCACCTCGCTGACGAACGGGCCGATCTGGCGCGGCGGGAAGTTCACCACCGCGCAGACCTGCCGGCCGATCAGCTGGTCGGGCGTGTAGTGTCGGGTGACCTGCGCCGAGGATTGCTTGACCCCGACCTGCGGGCCGAAATCGATCCACAGCCGGATCGCCGGCTTGCGCGCCTCCGGGAACGGCTTGGCGTCGGCGACGGTGCCGACGCGTATGTCGACATGCTGGAAATCGTCGATGCTGATGCTGCTCGGAGTCGGAGCGGATGGGGTGCCGGCCATGGCATGTTCTGGCGGATTCGCGCTCTCTTGCCAAGCGTGCGGCGGCGTGCGGACGGGGGTCAGGCTGGCCGCAGCGGCGCCATCGCCGACGGCATCCGCTAGCGTCCGAACCTCTGCCGGAACTCGTTCGGCGCGATGGACTGCAGGCGCTGGAAGGCGCGCCGCATGGTCTCCTCCGAGCCGAAGCCGCAGCGCGCGGCGACCTTCTTGATCGGCAGCCGCGTCTCGGAGAGAAGCTGGCGTGCCGCCTCGAGGCGCAGCCGCTCGATCGACCGCGCCGGGGTGGCTCCGGTCGCGGCGGCGTATCGCCGCAGGAAGGTGCGCTCGCTCATTCCCGCCCGCCCGGCCAGGTGGCGGACGGAGAGATCCTCCTCCAGATGACCGCTGATCCAGCCATGCAGCTCGGCGAAGCGGTCCTCGCTCGACTGCAGCGAGAGCGCTGCGCTGAACTGCGACTGCCCGCCGGGCCGGTGGAGGAACACGACGAGATGGCGCGCGACCGCGAGCGCGACGCCGCGGCCGAGATCCCGCTCGACCAGCGACAGCGACAGGTCGATCCCCGCGGTCACGCCGGCGGAACTCCAGACCTGTCCGTCGCGGACGAAGATCGGGTCGGGTTCGACCCTGACGCGCGGATACCGCCGCTTCAGGGCGTCGCAGTGTTCCCAATGGGTGGCGGCACGACGATCGTCGAGCAGGCCGGCCGCTGCCAACAGGAAGGCGCCGGTGCAGACCGACGCGACGCGACGGGCACGCGCCGCGCGGTCGGTCAGCCAGGCGACGAGCTGCGGATCCCCCGAGGCGGCCAGCACGCCCTGTCCGCCGGCGATGTCGAGCAGCTGGACCTGCGGGAAGGCGAGGATCTCGACCTCCCGAACCGGTCGGCGGAGGTCGATATTGGCGGTAATGGTGGGTGTTCGGCATTCGCGCCAAGTGACGGGCGTCCACCGCCGATCCGCCGGCGCCGCTCAGGCGGGCGGCATCACCGAGGAGCATGATCATGGAGACCAGGACGTTCGAGAGGACCAGTGCGCCGCAGTGGCCGCTCGCCCTGTGGAAGGAGATCGACGACAAGAGCCTCGGCGTCGGCTTCGACTGCTTCGCCGAGGACGCGGTGTGCAACCTGGGCGTCGCCGACTGGCACGGCCGGGAGACGATCCGCGACAAGCTGCGCGCCTTCATCGACATGGGCTTCACCGCGCTGCACCCAACCATGACCCACTTCTTCTACATGGACGAGGCGGACCCGACCAAGGTCAAGCAACTGGTACGGCGCGGTAGGTCCGGTCACCTTCGGAGGCTGACCATGATGGGCAAGCGGCGGGTCCGTCCCGGACCTGCTACTCTGCGGGTCACGGTGATGCTCGTCGTCGGGATGCAGGGCGTGGCGCGGGCCTGGCTCCCGGAGTAGGACTCGAACCTACGACCGAGCGGTTAACAGCCGCTTGCTCTACCAGCTGAGCTATCCGGGATCGGCGCGCGACCCTATAGCGACGCCGCGGCGGGACGTAAAGCCCCGCGCCGCGTTGCTTCGGCGCGGCTCCGGCGCCGCCCGGCATGGGACCTCCGGCGCGGCCCTGGCCGAGCGGAGGCACGCGCCGGGCGGCGTCGGGACGCGGTCGCGAGGCGGTCTCAGGAGAAGCGCATGGATCCGGCTGACGAGCGCATCGCGAGGCGCCGGCTGATCGGCACCGGCCTGGGTGCAGCGGCGGCGATCGCCGGCGGCCTGGTGGTGCGCAACCAGATCCGCCATCCGCACAAGCGCAAGCGGACCCTCGCCGACGTCAGGCCGCGTCGGCTGCTGCTCGCGGCACCCAATCCGTCCGGCGATCCGGTGCTGCTGACCGCGGCCGACCAGGGCATGTTCGACCGCTACCGCCTCGACATCCGCCTGACCGCCGGGATCGGCTCCAGCCGGGATGCGCTCGACCAGGTGCAGGCCGGACACGCCGATGCCGCCGTCGCCGCCGCACTCGGCTGGCTGCCGAGGTTGCAGAC
>CAXTOE010000152.1:3235-6046 GCA_964245685.1 uncultured Acetobacteraceae bacterium
GGTACCGACCTGCTGCTGGTTGGGTTTGGCGGCGAGCCGGGGGCGTTCGGCATCCTGAACGGGCGAAAAACGGGACTGGTGCATCTGCCCGGTGTCGGGGCAGGAATGCCGATGACCAGTCAGGGACAAGTCACCGGTCTGCCGCCTGCAGGCGGGCAGCGCGCGGCTGCTCGTCGCCCGCCGCTCGCCCCTGCGTCGGATCGAGGATCTGCATCGCCGCGTCATCGGCATCGCCGATCCGGATGGACCGGACCGCCTGTTCTTCTCGATCATGATGCGCCGCAAGGGGATGGACCCGAACCGCGACGTCGAGTGGCGATCGCTTCCGGCCGCCTTCCTCGGGCTGGCTCTCGCCGAGGGGCAGGTGCAGGCGATCGTCGGCCACGACCCCTCGATCTGGAAGCTGCGCGAGACGCTGCATCTGGGCGAGCTCGCCAGCAGCATGTCCGGCAGCTACGGCGCCCGCGTCAGCCGCGTGCTCGGCATGCGCACGACGCTGCTGCGCGACGACCCGCAGGCCGCGGTCGCGCTGACGCTGGCGATGCAGGAGGCGGCACGCTGGGTCGCCGCGCATCCGCGCCAAGTCGGCGTGCTGCTGGCGGCGCACGATCCCGACCTGACGCTGGAGCAGGCCGACCGGATGCTGAAGAGCGAGGGCCACGACGTGCATCCGGTCGGGCACGATCTACGTAATCAGATCGCACAATATGTAGACGAGCTGCAGCTCCTGGGACTGGCGACGCAAGACATTGATTCTACTGCCTTCGCTAAGCGCGTGACGGCGGATGTCCTGAAGGGCTGACCGCCGCTGCCGCGATCCTGCCGATCGTGGAGGACGACCCTGCGGCGCAGATGCCACATAAACACATTGCTGCCTTGTTGGTCGGTTTAACTCCCTGACGCGCACGTAAGGTCCGACTATATTTGGCAGTGCACAAGGATCGCGATCTCGAAGATGGACCTGCCCGCTTCCCTTGACGCCGCCTCCGCCTCGCCGCTGCTGACGGAACAGGACAGGACGGAGATCCTGCAGTCCCTGCGGCGCATGGAACTCGCCGGTGCCAGCGGGCGGGAGGTGCTTCGCCATGCCGTGGCCGGCCCGCTGCGCGACCGTGTCGCGGTGGTGTCGTCGTTCGGCGCGGAGTCGGCGTTGCTGCTGTCGGTGGTGGCGGAGATCGACCGCACGCTGCCGGTCGTGTTCCTGGAGACCGGCAAGCATTTTCCGGAGACGCTGGCCTATCGCCGGCAGCTCGCCGCGCATCTCGGCCTGACCGACGTGCGCGACATCACGCCGCGGAGCGTCTCGGTCGCCGAGCAGGATCCAGACGGCGAGCTCTGGTTCTACGACCAGGATGCCTGCTGCCGCCTGCGCAAGGTCGGACCGCTGGAGCGCGCGCTGGCGCCGTTCGACGCCTGGATCAGCGGGCGCAAGCGCTTCCAGGCGGCGACGCGGGCGGCGCTGCCGCTGGTCGAGCGGCAGGGCACGCGGCTGAAGCTCAACCCGCTGGCGGACTGGGACACCGAGCAGGTCGGCCGGGAGATGGCCCGCCGCGACCTGCCGCGACACCCGCTGGTGCAGCAGGGCTACCCGTCGATCGGCTGCGCGGTGTGCACGCGCTCGGTGATGCCGGGCGAGGACAGCCGCGCCGGCCGCTGGTCCGGATCGCGCAAGGTCGAGTGCGGCATCCACGTCCCGGCGACGTAGGACACCCCTCCGGCCCCGTCGGGGTCGAGGCAGCGCCCTGGCTCTCTCACCGGCGTCCTGCTAATCTCGGGCCGCAAGCGGGCGTGGTGGAACTGGTAGACGCGCCGGACTCAAAATCCGGTTCCGCAAGGAGTGTCGGTTCGATCCCGACCGCCCGCACCAGCCTCAGGCGGCCTCGCCGCGCCCGCGGCGCTGCTGACGCAGCACGTCCTCGATCCAGCCGTTGAGCCGCAGCGTCGCCGCCTCCGCCTCCTCGCGCGCCGGGTAGAGCGCGGGGAAGCGCAGCGCCAGCCAGCGCCAGGCGACCAGCCGCTTGTGCCGCTTCTCCGCCCGCTCCAGCTCCTCGCGTGAGGCGCGATCGGGCGGCAGCAGCCGCCCGGCGGGCGGCGGCATCACCGCTCGTCCGGCGGCATGATCGGCGGCCCAGCCGGCGAGGCGCGCGATGCCGTCGTCGCGCTCGTCCACCGGACACATCGCGTAGGTCCAGCGCTCGGTGAGGTCGAGCCCCACCACGCCCTCCAGCGCCGAGGCGACGGCGAAGGCCTGGCTCATGTCGGCCAGCCGGTAGTTCGGGTCGTCGCGGCGCAGCACCGCGCGTCGGATCCGCGCCAGCACGCCGAACAGGCTGTCCGAGCCGATCTCGGCGGCCACCGCGCGCACGATGTCCGCGTCCGGCTGCACCAGCGGGCGCAGCTCCGGCTGCTCCGCCATGGGTGCCGCCAGCATGGTGCGCACGAAGGCCGGGCTGCCGGCGCCGGCCAGCACCGCCACCACCCCCTCCTCGTGCTTGCCGTAGCGCCCGGCGCGGCCGCCGATCTGCTTGACCTCCTGCGCGGTCAGGTCGCGGCTCTGGGTGCCGTCGAACTTGCGCAGGGCGGCGAACACGATGCGGCGGATGTTGAGGTTCAGCCCCATCCCGATCGCGTCGGTGGCGATCAGGATCTCGGCGTCGCCGGTGTTAAACCGGGCCGCCTCAGCACGCCGCACCTCCGGGCTGAGCGCGCCATACACCACCGCCACCCGGCGGCCGCGCGCCATCAGCGAGGCGCGCAGGTCGAGCACCTCGCGTCGCGAGAACGCGATCAACGCGTCGCCGCGACGCAGCG
>CAXTOE010000152.1:6056-6711 GCA_964245685.1 uncultured Acetobacteraceae bacterium
GGGTGATCTCGTCCAGCGGGTCGTCGCAGAGGGCCGCGATGCGACGCACCATCGCGACGCAGTCGGGCGCCCCCAGCACGAACAGGTGGCGCGCCGGCGCGCCCATGATCGCGGCCGTCCAGGCGGCGCCGCGTTCCGGGTCGTGCAGCATCTGCGCCTCGTCGACCATCGCGACGTCCACCGGGTTGTGCAGCGGGCACATCTCGACGGTGGCGGCGAGGTGACGGCTGCCCGGCACCGGGATGCGCTCCTCGCCGGTGGAGAGCGAGCACGGCACGCCGCGCGCCGTCAGCGCCTCGCGGAACTCGTGCGCCAGCAGGCGCAGCGGCGCCAGCGCCATGCCGCTCTGTGCCCGCGCCAGGGTGTCGAGTGCGGTGTGCGACTTGCCGCTGTTGGTCGGCCCGGTGACCAGGGTGATGCGACGCTGCAGGGCGCGAGCGGTGCGGAAATGTGCCGCGTAGCGATCGAGCGCCGCGATCCGCGCGATCGCGGCGTTGCCGATCGCCACGAAATCCGGCCCGCCGTCCGCGCGATAGTCGTACCGCGCGCGGACCGAGCTATCGAGCCGGTAACCGCGCTCCGCGAGCAACCTGAGCGTGTTGGGGCCGATGCCGTAGCGGCCGGCTTTGTAGACGAGCGGCGGGGCGCCGATATT
>CAXTOE010000153.1:0-6705 GCA_964245685.1 uncultured Acetobacteraceae bacterium
TCACCGCCCCGTAGGCGCCGGTATCGAGGATCGCGACCCGGTCGCCGGCGCGCAGCGTCGGCAGCAGCCGGTCTCGCGCCAGCGTGTCGCCGCTCTCGCAGACCGGCCCCACGACGTGCGCGCGCGCCGCCGGCGCGACCGCGACCGCGGGCGACAGCGGCACCACCCCGTGCCAGGCATCGTAGAGGCTGGGCCGCAGCAGGTCGTTCATGGCGCAGTCGAGCACGACGAAGGGCGGCTCGCCCTCCGACGTGCGCTTGACCAGCAGCACCGAGCCGAGCAGCACCCCGGCCGGTGCGGCCAGCCAGCGACCTGGCTCCACCACGAGCTGGAGGTCGAGCCCGCCCAGGGTGCTGCGGATCGCTCCCGCCAGGGCGCGCGGCGAGCCCTCGATCTCGTTGCGGTAGCTGACGCCGAGGCCGCCGCCGCAATCCACCAGCGAGACCGACTGGCCCTGCTCCCGCAGGCCGTGCACCAGCTCGGCCAGGCAGGCATAGGCGGCGCGGAACGGCGCGACCGTGCCGACCTGGCTGCCGATATGCACCGCGAGCCCGACCGGCAGCAATCCGGGCAGGCTCGCCGCGCGGACATACAGCGACGCGACGTCGCGGTGCGGGATGCCGAACTTGTCGCCAGCGCGGCCGGTGGTGATCTTGGCATGACCGCCGGCATCGATGTCCGGGTTGACCCGCAGCGCGATCCGCATTTGTCGGTCCATGCCGTGCGCCAGCGTCGAGAGCATCTCGATCTCCTCGGCGCTCTCGACGTTGATCTGGCCGATCTCGTGCTCCAGCGCCAGGCGCAGTTCGGCTTCGGACTTGCCGACGCCGGAGAACACGATGCGCCGCGGATCGATCCCGGCGGCGCGCGCGCGCAGCAGTTCGCCGCCGCTGACCACGTCGGCACCGGCGCCCTCCGCCGACAGCACGCGCAGCACCGCCAGATGGTCGTTGGCCTTGACCGCATACTGGACCGAGGCTCGCAGCCCGGCCTCGTCGAGGGCGGCACGCAGACGGCGGTAGCGTGCGCGCAAGGTGCCGGCGCCGATCACCCAGACCGGAGTCCCCAGTGCCTCCGCGATGGCGTGCAGCGGCACCTCTTCCAGCGTCAGCCCACCGAACGCCCGCATCGCGAGCTGCGGCCGGCGCGCCAGCAGCTCCGCCATGTCCGGATCGGCGTCGCTGGAGGCGTGCGGGAGGATCGGCGGCATGGCACGCACGATATCCGCGCCGGCGGACCCTGTCCAAGCGGCCCTTCGCTGCCTAACCTGCAGGTGAACAGCTCTGCGGGGGCGTTGGCATGACGGACCCTCTCATCGATGCCGCGGTGGCGGCGCGCCGGCAGGCCTACGCGCCCTATTCGCGCTTCCTGGTGGGTGCGGCGCTTCGCTGTGCCGACGGTAGCCTGCACGCGGGCTGCAACGTGGAGAACGCGGCCTATCCGCAGGGAGCATGCGCGGAGGCCGGTGCGATCTCGTCGATGGTGCTGTCGGGTGGCCGGGAGATCACGGAGCTCGTCGTCGCCGCGGCCGGCGGTCGGCCCTGCACGCCCTGCGGCGGCTGCAGGCAGAAGATCCGCGAATTCGCGCGCCCCGAGACGGTGATCGTCATGGTCGACGAGCACGGCACGCCGCTGCTGCGCAGTACGCTGGCTGCCCTGCTGCCCCACGCCTTCGGACCCGAGGCGCTCGGCCTCTGAGTGCCGCCTGCGCGGGCTGGCCGATCGCTAGCGGGTCGCGGCGGCCGGATCCTGCGTCGTGGACCGGAACGGCAAGTCGGCCGGACGATGCGAGGGCGCACCGTATCGCAGCCCGCGGGACGGAGGACGGCGGGACGGCTCGGCGGCCTTGAACAGGGCGGCTGGCACGCGGCCCTCGCGCGCACCGTGACGGATGAAGTGCAGGAAAGGATTGCCGCCGGCGGCCGCGACATCCGGATAGCGTGCCAGGTAACGCGCGCCGTCGAACAGCGGGTGCGGATCGTGGTGGTTCGGCAAGCCGAACTCGAGGAAGTGCAGGAACGGATCGCCCGCGCAGCCCTTCGCTGCGGATCGACCTTGGGTTCGCGCGTAGAAGGCGGGGTCGAACAGCGGATGCGGCGTCGGCGATGCGCCCCCGGCATGGCGGGCGTAGTGGATGATCGCGCCGCGGTCTTGGGTCGCCTCGATCTGGTGCGGATCGTCGAGACCTGCGCGATACCGCGCAGGATCGAACAGCTCGTGCGTGGAGGGAGTCTCGCGCCATCCGTGTCGCAGGTAGTGCGCGAGCGGGTCGATGCCGGCCGCCGCGACGTCCGGCCGCAGCGACAGGTAGTAGCCCGGATCGAACAGCGGATGCGTCCGGCAGCCCTCGCGCCAACCGGTCTCGACGTAGTGCAGCAGCGGATGACGCGCGTCATCCGGCGGGAGGCGGTTGGCGCGCCGGTAGTAGGCGGGCTCGAACAGCGGATTGGGTCTGCCGCGCGAGGCCTCGCCGCTGCTCAGGAAGTGCAGCAGCGGCGACCGTCCCTGCGGCAGCGGCGCCCGGATGCTCGCCAGGTAGTGCGCCGTCTCGAACAGCGGGTGCGGGTCCAGCGCCAGCTCGGCGCCGCAGGCGAGATAGTGCAGCAGCGCCGGCTCGGAGGCGCAGGCGGCCGGCATCTGGGCGCGGTAGAAGGCGGGGTCGAACAGCGGGTGCGGCGCGCGGTCCTCCGCGAGGCCGTGGTGCAGGAAATGCTCCAGCGGATCGAGCCCCGCAGTTCTGACGTCGTGGTGGCGCGCCAGGTAGAAGTCGGGGTCGAACGCTGCTACGGCCGGCGCGGCGGCGGCAGGCTTGATGGTCATCCGGTGTCCACGATGCTGATCGAGCTGGTGGCTCGATCATGCGCCGCCGGTCTTAAATGACGGTTAAGGCCCCCGGATGAGACGAGGCTACAGGATTGGCATGACCCCGGTGACCGGAATGATGGCGCCGCTCATGTAGCTCGAGCCGCCCGAGGCGAGCAGCACGTAGGCGGCGGCGAGCTCGGCCGGCTGTCCCGGACGCCCCAGCGGCGTCTTGCTGCCGAAGCTCTCCACGTCCTCCTCGTCCATCGTCGCCGGAATCAGCGGTGTCCAGATCGGGCCGGGCGCCACCGCGTTGACGCGTATGCCCTGCTTGGCCAGCACCTGCCCCAGGCCGCCGGTGAAGTTGGAGATCGCGCCCTTGGTCGCGTTGTAGGCGAGCATGGACGGCACCGGCATGTCGGCGTTGACCGACGTGGTGTTGATGATCGCGGCCCCCGGCTGCATCAGCGCCGCTGCCGCCTGGGTCAGGTTGAACATCGCGTGCACGTTGGTGGCGAAGGTATGCTCCCACTCGTCCGGGTCGATCTCCTCGAAGCGGCCGTGGGTGCGCTGGAAGGCGGCGTTGTTGACCAGGATGTCGAGCCGGCCGAGCCGCTCCACCACCCTCTGCGGCAGCGACCGGCAGAAGCTGCGGTCGCTGATGTCGCCGGGCAGGTCGAGCGCCCTGCGCCCGGCCTTCTCGATCCAGCCGATCGTGTCGCGGGCGTCGGCACCCTCGTCGAGATAGGAGATGGCGACGTCGGCACCCTCGCGCGCGAAGGCGATCGCGACGGCCCGGCCAATGCCGGAGTCGCCGCCGGTGATGAGGGCGACCTTGCCCTCGCGCTTGCCGGAGCCGCGATAGCTGTCCTCGCCGTGATCGGGTCGCGGCGTCATCTCCGTGCCGCTGCCGGGCGGCTCGATCTTCTGCCTGGCGAAAGGCGGTGCCGGATACATCTGGCGAGGGTCTTCGGTCATGGTGCGTCTCCTTCCCTCGCCGAACAGGACGCGGCCGCGCGGGTTGCGCGGCACCGGATCACGCCGTGTTGCGGAACCGGGCCGGCGCGTCCCCGTTCAGCTGACGAGCGGAGGATACGCATGCCGTACGTCAAGGCGCGGGACGAGGTAAGCCTGTTCTACAAGGACTGGGGCACCGGTACGCCGGTCGTGTTCATCCATGGCTGGCCGCTGAACGCCGACATGTGGGAGTACCAGATGACGCCGCTGGTGCGTCAGGGGTATCGCTGCATCGCGTACGACCGACGCGGGTTTGGCCGGTCGGAGCAGCCGGCGCAGGGCTACGGCTACGACGTGTTCGCCGACGACCTGAAGGCACTGCTCGATACGCTCGACCTGCACGAGGTGACGCTCGTTGGCTTCTCGATGGGCGGCGGCGAGATCGCGCGCTACCTGTCGCGGCATGGGCCGTCGCGCATCGCTGGGGTGGCGCTGGTGGCGACGGTGGTACCGCTGCTGCTGAAGCGGCCGGACCATCCGGACGGCGTGGACCGTGGCGTCTTCGACCAGATCGTGGGCGGCCTCGAGGCAGACCGCCCGCAGTTCCTCGGCAACTTCGCCAAATCGTTCTTCGGCGCCGGGCTGCTCAGCTCGCCGGTGTCGAGCGGGATCCTCGAGTGGAGCCTGTGGATGGCGCTGCAAGCCTCACCGATCGCCACCATTGACTGCGTGCGCGCCTTCTCGGAGACGGATTTCCGGGCCGACCTGCCTGCCTTCACCGTGCCCACCCTGGTGATCCACGGCGATGCCGACCAGACCGTGCCTCCCGGCATCACCGGCAGGGCAGCGGCGGCGGCTATCGCGGGCGCCGTCTACAAGGAGTATCCCGGCGCGCCGCACGGGCTGTTCATGACCGAGAAGGACCGCCTCGTCACCGATCTGCTGGCGTTCATCCGCGCCTGAGCGCGGGGCCCGGCGCGATGTCCAGCCGGACCGCGTCGGTGACGCGCCAGCCTTCGCCGCTCGCGATCAGGGTGTCGATCTCCTCCGGGTCGTCGAGGAAATCCGCTTCTCGGTAGCGACCGAATGCGTGCACGACGATCACGCCGTGCAGGCCGTCAGGGGATCGTATTGGGGTCGTCATCGCCGTTCGTTCCTAGACAGATATGACTTGGGAACATCCGGTCGTAGAGACGATCTCGCGCCTTCGCGGACATCGGGGGGGCAGAGCGATCTTTCGGTTCGCTCAAGGCTCGGTGGGCCAGCTTCTCATCCAGGCAGCGCTCGCTCGTCGCATGCGACGGCGGATTATGCGCGGCATCCCGATGATCCTGCCTGCTCACGAAGCCTCCTCCCGAGCTCCCTCTGCTCGTCCCCCGCAGCTTCACTCTCGTGCACATCGTGGCAGCATGATGGTGCGAAAAAGAAGCAGGGATGTTATGCGATGTTTTAGACCGATATTGATACGAAATGGTTAAGTGGACGCAGTTTTTGCTCCTCGCCGTGGCATATCTGCCGGGAATAGGAGCCACCGGCGGGCTTCGGTCGGTGGACGTCTCGCAGCCTCCCTGGCGCGCCCTGCTGCGCGTGCAGACCGAACTCGGCGGCCGCTGCACCGGCTTCCTGATCGCGCCCCGCCTGGCGCTCACCGCGGCGCACTGCGTGTTCGGCCAGCGCACCCTGCACACCCTGCGACCTCGCTCGCTGCACGTGCTGCTGCGCTACGCCCTGGGACGCTGGGACGCGCACGCGCGCGTGCTACGCTTCGCCGTCTCGCCGCTCTACGACCCGCGCCTGCAGGCGCGTGACGCCGGGCTGGACCGCGCGCTGCTGGTGCTCGATCACGACGTCGCACCGCCCGGCGACGCACTGCGACCCGCGCGCGTCCCGGCGGTCGGCAGCACCGTGCTGCTCGCCGGCTACGGACAGGATCGCGACGAGCTCGCCGTCGCCGGGCCCGCCTGCCGCATCACCGCGCTGACGGTCGACGGGGGAGGCCACGCGCTGCTCGCGCATGACTGCGCCGGCACCCGCGGCACCAGCGGTGCGCCGCTGCTGTGGCGCGATCCGGCCGGCTCCTGGCGCGTCGTGGGGGTGCAGATCGAGGCCCGGGTGGGGACGGTGGGAGGCCTCGCGGTTCCCGTCCTTTCGCCGTCGGGGCTCGCTACTCCGTCGGATAGCTCTTCGGGTAGATGATGTGGTCCGCGGGCCCGGGGGCACGCGGCGCGCCCTTGCGGCCGCAGCCGGCGAGCGGCAGCAGCAGCACGGCCAGCGAGAGCAGCAGCAGCACCCGCCTCATCGGCCAGGCTCCCCGAGCCGCTCGAGCCAGTGCTCCGCCGCCCGGCGCACGCTGGGCGGCGCGGTGCCTCCCTCGCTGGTGCGCGAAGCGAGGGACGCCTCTACGCTCAGCACGCTGAACACGTCCTCGGTGATGCCGGGCTCCTCCTGCTGCATCTCGGCGAGGCTCAGCCCGGCGAGCCCGACCCCGGCCGCCTCGGCGCGGCCGACCAGTCGGCCGGTGACGTGGTGGGCGCTGCGGAACGGCAGCCGCAGCACGCGCACCAGCCAGTCGGCGAGGTCGGTCGCGGTGGAGAACCCGGAGCCGGCGACGGCGCGCATGCGTCCGGCGTCGGCGGTCAGGTCGCGGATCATGCCGTCGCAGGCGGCGAGGCTGAGGCTCGTAGCCTCTGTCGCCTGGAACACCGGCTCCTTGTCCTCCTGCATGTCCTTGGCGTAGGCGAGCGGCAGGCCCTTCATCACCGTCAGCAGCGCCACCAGCGCGCCGACCACCCGGCCCGTCTTGGCCCGCGCCAGCTCCGCCGCGTCCGGGTTGCGCTTCTGCGGCATGATGCTGCTGCCGGTCGTGAAGGCGTCCGACAGGCGCACGAAGCCGAACGGCGCGCTGCACCAGATGATGATCTCCTCCGACAGCCGCGACAGGTGCAT
>CAXTOE010000154.1:0-6694 GCA_964245685.1 uncultured Acetobacteraceae bacterium
AGGGAAGTGGGTCGTCGCACCTTGCTGAAGGGGCTCGGCTCGCTCGGCGCCGCGGGCCTGCTGGCGGCACCCTCTGTCGTGCGCGCCCAGACCGGTCCGATGGCCGGCAAGTCGATCCACCTGTCGATCCTGGGCATCGCCGGCTGGACGCCGAGCCGCCTCGGCGTCGATCTGGCACCCGAGTTCGTCAAGTACGCCAAGAGCCGTCACGGCTACGACGTCAGCTTCTCGTACGCGGAGGCGCCGTTCGCGCAGCTGTTCCAGAAGGCCGCGACTTCTCTCGCCACGCGCAGCCAGGACTACAACATCATCATCTCGGACAGCCAGTGGCTCGGAGCGCTGGCGCAGCCGAAATGGATCCTGCCGCTCGACCGCGTGATCCGCCAGCGCAAGGCGCTCGACGTGGAGTGGTACGCCCCGGTGGTGCGCACCGCCTACCAGATCTATCCGGACGGCTCGCCGCATCGCTGGGGCTTTCCGCAGGAGGGCGACACCATGGCCCTCTACATACGCGAGGACCTGCTGCGCGCGCCCGGCGAGGCGGAGGCGTTCCAGAAGCGATATGGCCGCGCCTTGCCGCAGAGCTGGGAGGACTTCGAGAGGCTCTCCTACCCGGACTTCCTCAAGCTGATCGAGTTCTTCAACCGGCCGGAGAAGGGCTTCAACGGCCATGGCTCGCAGTTCTCGCGCGAGTACGACTTCATCAGCGACCCGGTGATGTCGCTGATGCGCTCGCAGGGCGGCGACATCTGGCGTGCCTCGACCGGCCAGGTGGAGGGCATCTACGACACGCCGACCAACGCGCGGGCGCTGCAGCAGTACAAGGACCAGCTGAAGTTCGCCCCGCAGGGCGGCGTCAATTACGGCATCTCCGAGCTGATCGACGCCTTCACCCAGGGCAAGATCTTCTCGGCACTGCAATGGGCGGCGCTCGGCCCGGCGATGATCACCGACACGCTCAAGGGCAAGGTGATCGTCGTGCCGCCGCCGGGCTTCCCCGACGCCAGCGGCAAGCTGGTGCGCAACTACATCATCGGCGGCCAGCCCTGGGTGCTGAACGCCTTCAACGACCGTGACCGCCAGGAGGCGGCGCTCGACTTCATGGAATGGTGGTACACCGCCGAGACCAGCCTCGCCTTCGCCCGCCACGGCGGCAACCCGTGCGACAAGGCGACGCTGACCCGGCCGGATTTCGACACGATCCAGCCCTGGTATCGCACCTACAAGTACATGCTCGGCAACAGCAGCGACTTCTGGCACGACCCGGCGTACGCCGACCTGCTGTCGACGCAGCAGGAGGCGTTCACCGCCTTCGCCACCGACCAGGTGCGCGACCCGATGGCGGCACTGCGCTACACCGCCTGCCGGCAGCAGAAGATCCTGTTCGATGCCGGCACCGCGGCCAAAGCCCCGAGTGCCGCCTGCGCCGGCATCCGGCTCTAGCCGGTGGCGGCGGACGGCCTCGTCGTCGCGGCACCTGCCGTGGGAGGCCGGCGGGTCGGCCGCCTGCGCGCGATCCTGAACAGCCGGCGGGTGCTGCCGACGCTGCTGCTGATGCCGGTGCTGGTGTTCTTCATCATCTGGAACACGATCCCGACGCTGTGGCTGCTGGGGCTGAGCTTCTACCGCTACTCGTTCACCAGCGGCCGACCGCCGATCTTCGCCGGGCTGTACAACTTCAGCAGCATCCTGGACGACAGCGAGGTGTGGTTCGGGCTGAGTCGCACCTTCCTGTTCGTGCTCTGCGCGGTCGGCATCGAGACCGTCCTCGGCCTGCTGCTCGGCCTGCTGTTCTGGCAGAGCCAGAGGCTGCCGGGCCGCCGCCTCGCCCTCACCCTGCTGTTCGCGCCGATGGTGCTGACGCCGGTCGCATCGGGCACGTTCTGGCGCCTGATCTACGATCCGACCTTCGGCATCCTCGACAACATCCTGCGCGGCCTCGGCCTGCCCGGCCTCAACTTCCTCGGCGACGCACATCTCGCGTTCGGCGCGGTCCTCGCCGTCGACATCTGGATGTGGACGCCGTTCATGGTGCTGATGACGCTGGCGGCCCTCGCCTCGGTGCCGAAGGCGGAGCTGGAAGCCGCGGCGGTGGACCGGCTCGGGCCGCTGCAGCGGCTGCGCCTGGTGATCCTCTACCACGGCAAGTTCATCCTGATGCTGGGCATCCTGCTGCGCACCATCGACGCCTTCAAGACGCTCGACCTGGTCTACGACATGACCTTCGGCGGCCCCGGCAACACCACCGAGCTGATCGCGGTGACGCTGTACCGGCGCGCCTTCCAGGTGTTCAACATGGGCTGGTCGTCGGCACTCGCGGTGGTGCTGCTGCTGATCTCGATCGCCTTCACGGCCACCTTCATCTTCGTGCTGCACTCGCGCGACCGCCTGCGGGCCGACGAGGAGGCGACGGGATGAACTGGCGCATGCACCTGTATCACGGGACGCTGTGGCTGGTGGCGCTGCTGTTCTTCGCCCCCGTCGCCTGGATCATCCTGTGCTCGTTCAAGACGCAGGCGCAGATCCTCGCCGTTCCGCCGCTGCTGCTGTTCCGACCCACACTCGACAACTACGCGCGCGTGCTGTCGAACCCCGGCCTGCTGCACGAGCTGCTGAACAGCCTGCTGCTGTCGGCGAGCTCGGTGTGCATCGCAGTCGCGGTGTCGTTCCTGGCCGCGTTCTCGTTCTCGCGCTTCCGTCCGCGCGGCACCGACTTCCTGATGTTCCTGCTGCTGTCGATACGCATGCTGCCGGGCTCGGCCGCCATCCTGCCGGTCTACCTGATGTACGTGGGGTTCGGCTGGAAGGACAACTACCTGGCGATGATCCTGTTCTACGCCATGTTCTCGATCCCGTTCTCGGTGTGGATCCTCAAGGGCTTCATCGACGGGGTCTCGGTACGCTTCGACGAGACCGGGCTGGTCAACGGTGCCAGCTGGTTCGGCATCCTGACGCGGCTGATCTTCCCGCAGGTGCTGCCCGGCATCGTCGCGGCCCTGATCTTCAATTTCATCTTCGTGTGGAACGAGTTCCTGTTCGACTACGTGATCGGCGGCCCCAACACGGCCAACATCCCGGCAGCACTGGCCACCGGCATGTACGCGGGCGGCAGCACCGACTGGACCTTCGTCTCGGCACTGACCACGCTCTACATCATCCCGCCGATCGCCATCGTCTATCTGTTCCAGCGCTACCTGCTGGTCGGCATGACGTTCGGCACCGTGCGCGGCGAGGTTTGACGTGCGCCGTGGGGTAGCTCGCGCGGAGCTGACCCTGATCTCGGCGATGGCGCTGGGCTTCCTGCTGATCCTGCAGCCCTGGAGCTTCGGCGGCTACCGGATCGGGCTGATGCTGGTGCTGGCGGCGACGGTGCTGAACATCGCGGTCGGCAACCTGCCGCGCGACGCGGCACCGCTGCGCGCCGTGCTGCTCGCCGCCGGCCTGCTGCTGATCCTGGCCGCGGTGTTCGGGATCGGCATCGCCCTGGTGCCGCTGCTCGCCCAGATGGGCCAGTCGGCGTGAGCGACGGCCTCCCGAGTGCGGTGTGCTTCGAGGGCGTGACCCGGCGCTACGGGCGGGTCACCGCGCTCGACGACATCGAGCTGAGGATCGACCCCGGCAGCCTGACGGTGCTGTGCGGGCCGCCGCGCAGCGGCAAGTCGGTGCTGCTGCGGCTGCTGGTCGGGCTGGAGCGGCCCGATGCCGGGCGGATCCTGATCGACGGCCGCGACGTGACGTCGCTGCCGCCAGCACAGCGGCAGATCGGCTACGTGCCGCAATCCTTCGCCCTGTTCCCGCACATGAGCGTGCGCGACAACGTCGCCTACCCGCTGCGACAGCGCGGCCTGGGACGTGCCGAGATCGACCGGCGCATCGGCCCGGTGGCCGAGATCCTGCGCATCACGGCCAAGCTGGAGCAGCGGCCGAGCCAGCTCAGCGGCGGCGAGAAGCAGCGCGCGGCGATCGCGCGTGGCGTGCTGCAGGAGGCGCGCCTGTTCGCGCTCGACGACCCGCTGGTCGGCCTCGATTTCAAGCTGCGCGAGAGCCTGATGGACGAGCTGCGCGACATGCAGGCGGCACTCGCCGCGACCTTCGTCTACTGCACCTCGGACTCGCTGGAGGCGCTGACGATGGCCGAGCAGCTCGCGGTGCTGGACGACGGCCGCCTGGTCGAGACGGGCAGCGCCGCGCGGATCTATCACGAGCCGCAGCGGCTGCGCAGCGCCGAGCTGATCGGCTTCCCCCGCTGCAACATCCTGCACGGCAGCAGGGCGAACCGGTGTTGCGAGACGGTGCTGGGCACCATCGCGTTGGAGGACGCGGCGGCGGCGGATGCCGCGGTGGCGGTGCGGCCGGAGCACGTGGCGCTGGGCGATCCGGCCGAGGCGGAGGACGGCGCGCTCGACGGCCGCGGACGCGTCATGCTGATGGAGAACCTGGGTGCCGAGTGCGTGGTGCATCTCGAGGTTCGCCATGGCGGCGAGACGGCGATCCTGGTCGCGGCACCGCCCACCGACCTCGTCGCCGGCCTGACGCTGGGCGCGGAGCTGGCCTGGCGCATACGGCCGGAGCGGATGGTGGTGTTCGACGGCTCTTCCGGCCTGCGGGTCGGCGTCGGCCGCGCGGTGGCCTATGCCTGACATCGTGCTCGAGGGCCTGACGCGGCGCTTCGGCGCCCTCGCGGCGGTGGACGACATCTCCGCGACCTTCGCCGAGGGCAGCGTCACCTGCCTGCTCGGGCCGTCCGGCTGCGGCAAGACCACGCTGATGCGCATGATCGCCGGGCTGGAGACGCCGAGCTCCGGCCGCATCCGCTTCGGCGACCGCGACGTCACCCGGCTCAGTCCCGGCCGGCGCAACGTCGCGATGGTGTTCCAGTATCCAGTGATGTACCGCACCCTGTCGGTGGAGCAGAACATCGCGCTGGCGATGCAGCGCGACGGCACGCCGCCGGACGTGCGCCGGGCGCGTCTCGACGAGGTGCTGGGCGTGCTCGGGCTGGAGGCGCAGCGGAGCTGGCGGATCGACCGGCTCGACAGCGGCACGCGCCAGCGCGTCGCGGTGGGACGCGCGATCGCGCGCAGCTGCGACGTGATCCTGTTCGACGAGCCGACCACCAACGTCGAGGTGCACGCCAAGTTGGAGCTGATCCGCGCCTTCAACCTGTTCCGCGCGCGCATGCGCCAGACCATCGTCTACGTCACCCACGACCAGACCGAGGCGATGACGCTGGCCGACCAGATCGCCCTGATGCAGGCCGGCCGCATCACCCAGTGCGCACCGCCGCGCACCCTGTACGAGCGGCCGGAGAGCGAGTTCGGCGGCTGGTTCCTCGGCACCCCGGGGATGAACTTCGTCGCTCCCTCCGGCGAGCGGGAGGACGCGCTCCGCTTCGACATCCTGGGCCGGGCGGTGCGCCGTCCGCAGGGCACGTCGGAGGGGCTGCGGATCGGCATCCGGCCGGAGCGGGCGCGCGTCGCGCCGCCCGACGAGCCCGGCGGTGTCCCTGCCACCGTGCTGCGCCGCTCGATCACCATCGGCGGCCAGTACCTGCTGCTGCTCCGCGCCGGAGAGACCCGGCTGCGGGTACGGGCCGACGCGGTCGCGGGACGGCGCCTGCCCGACCAGGTCTCGCTGCACTGCCCGCTCCGGCACCTCGCCTTCTTCCGCGACGGCGGGCGCCTGCATGAACAACCCCAAGCGATCGGATAGGACCATGTCGCAGACGAGCCCAACGCGCGAGGCACCCAATGCCGGCAAGCCCGCCCACGACGTCAGCGTGATCGGCCTGTACTGCATCGACGTGCTCGGCCGTCCCGTCACCGCGATCCCGGCGGGCGGCAATGCGACCTTCATCGACCAGATCCGACTCACCGTCGCCGGCACCGCCGGCGGCACCATCGTCGACTGCGCCAAGCTGGGGCTGGACGCGCTGGCGATCGGTGCGGTCGGCGAGGACGAGAAGGGACGCTTCGTGCTCGACACGCTGCGCGGCTTCGGCATCACCACCGACCACATGCAGCGCCACCCAGGCGTGCACACTGCGGCCTCGATCCTCAACGTGCGGCCGAACGGCGAGCGGCCCTGCCTGCACGTGCGCGGCGCCTCCGACGTGCTGTTCCTCGAGGAAGGCGACTATCCGACGGCACTGGACGCGGCCTTCGTGCACATGGGCGGCAACGGCCTGCTCGGGCGCATGGACGGCACGCCGACCGCGGACCTGCTGCGCGCGGCGAAGGCGCTCGGACGCACCACCACCTTCGACCTGATCTTCGCGACCGGCGCGCTGATGGACAAGCTGCGGCCGTCGATGCAGTACGTCGACTACTTCGTGCCCTCAATCGAGGAGGCGACCGCGCTGTGTGGCCGCGAGGACCCGCTGGACGCGGCGAAATTCTTCCTCGACCTGGGCGTCGGGCACTGCGTGCTGACGATGGGCGGCGAAGGCTGCGTGGTGGTGACGGCGGACGGCTCGTTCCGGCTGCCGGCGCACGAGATCGAGGTGGTCGACACCACCGGATGCGGCGACGCCTTCACCGCCGGCCTGATCGCCGGGCTGCATCGCGGCTGGGACCTCGAGCAGGCGGCGCGCCTCGGCGGCACCTGCGGCGCGCTGGTGGCCGGCGGGCTCGGGTCGGATTTCGGCATCGTCGACTGGGAGTCGACGGTGCGCGCGATGCACACGATCCCGCTG
>CAXTOE010000155.1:0-3205 GCA_964245685.1 uncultured Acetobacteraceae bacterium
TGGCTGATCTGGTCGGCACGATAGAGGTGGTTGGCCTCATCGGCGTTCTGGAACGGCGGCATCGTCGGCGCCACCAGCAGCACCGCCAGGACCGCGAACAGCACGTAGAGCCAAGCGGCGAGGCTGAGGCGTCTCACGCCGATGACGACGGTGCCGAGGAAGCCAGGGCGACCGGGAACAGCCACGACGTGCTCATGATGGGTGTCCTGGTGCATCGGCCGGTGGATCAGCTGGTCAGCAGCAGCGCCGCCAGGGCGAGCAGCAGGGCCGGCGGCATCACCACCGCGCCCAGCCTGAGGAACTGCCAGAACCCCACCTCCTCGCCGTCGCGGCGCAGGGCCGTGAGCCACAGGATGGTGGCGAGAGAGCCGGTGATCGAGAGGTTCGGCCCCAGGTCGACGCCGATCAGCGAGGCGCCGATCATGGACTCAGGGGGCTTTGCCTGGACGATGGCGCCGGCGGCGACCAGGCCGGCGGGCAGGTTGTTCATCAGGTTTGACGCCAGGGCGAGGACGACGCCACCGACGCCAGCCGCTCCGCGTTCGTCGTGCCGCGTCGCCTGATGCACCAGCCGAGCCAGCTGCCTCAGCAGTCCGGTATGGTCCACGCCCTCGACCAGCACGAACAGCCCGGCGACCAGCGGCAGCACCCCCCAGGAGATGCCGCGCAGCACCGGCCAGGGCGACCCGCGATTAAGCGCCAGCACCGCTATCAGGGTCGCGAGGCCGGCCAGGGCGGTCGGCAGGCCGAGCTGGGCGCCGAGCGAGGACGAGACCAGCAGGGCGATCGCGGTCAGGGCGATCGCGGCGCCGACGGTGCGGCCGCTGCCGGACAGCGCCGGCCGGGCGATCTCGGCCGCGATCGGCTGTCGCAGTGCGGCGCGCTGGGTGAAGCGCAGCAGCGCGTAGGTGACGAGGATCGACAGCATCGACGGCAGGGCGTAGTGCGCCAGCCACGACGGCAGCGGCGGCGTCCGGCTCGCGTACAGGACCAAGTTGGCGGGGTTGGAGATCGGCAACACGAAGCTTGCCGCGTTGGCGACGATGGCGCAGATGAACAGGTAGGGCAGCGGCTGCTCGATCCTTGCCGCGCTGGTGGCGGCGAACACCGCTGGTGTCAGCACGACCGCGGTGGCGTCGTTGGACAGGAAGACGGTCACCACGGTGCCGACCCCGTAGATCAGCAGGAACAGCCGGCCGGCGGAGCCGCCGGCGCGTCGTACCGCCAGCGCCGCGATCCAGTCGAACAGGCCCTCTCGACGCGCCAGCTCGGAGAGCAGCATCATGCCGGTCAGGAACAGGTAGACGTCGGTGCCGCGGCAGGCGGCGTGCCAGGCGGCACTCCAAGGCAGCAGGCCGAGCACGACCAGCGCTGCCGCCCCGGCCACCGCCCAGATCGCTTCCGGCAGTCTGAACGGCCGGCCGATCACGCCGGCGGTGGACGACGCGGCGATCGCCCAGATCAGCAGATCGGCGCGCATGCCTCAGGCCGTGGTGAGCGTGGGCTTCATCCGACCCGATCCCGTTCCGAGATCCGGTCTCTAGCCTGGCGACACGCTGCTGCCCAGCCGTGGTCGGCGGACCAGGGCAGGCAAGGGCTTTGCCCTTGACCCACTGGGGCCGAGGGCCCCAGACCCCGACTCGTGAAGGAGTGGATCTCACGGGCTGCGCCTCGGATGGAGTCGAGGGGGCAAAGTCCCTTGCCTTCCCGTCGCCGTCGATGCGCCGTGAAGCGTTCGGCACCTTGCCGGGTCGTCGTCTCCGGCCGATCCAGACCCGGTCGCTAGGAGCCGCCGGCCTGCTGCGCGCGAAGCACGCCCTGTGCCTTGTAAACTGCCTGCGTCCGGTTGGTGGCGCCCATCTTGCGCATGATGTTGCGGACGTGGACCTTGACCGTACTCTCGCTCATGCCGAGCTCGTGGGCGATGATCTTGTTCGCCTTGCCCTGCTGCAGGTGTCGCAGGACGATGACTTGGCGCGAGGTCAGGCGGTCCTGACGCACCGGCACCGCCGCCTTGGGCTCGGCGACCGGCCGGCCTGCTTTGAACAGCAGATCCAGCGGCGCGAAGGTCCCCCCCGCCTCGACCAGCCGGATCGCCGCCACGATCATCGGGATGCCCATGGTGCGCGTGGGAATGAACCCCTGAGCGCCCTGCTGCAACGTGCTGCAGATCGTCTCGGGCTGGTGGGCGTCCTCGGCGTCCGAGAGCACGATCAGCGGGATGCTGCTCAGGCTACGCAGCAGGATGGAGATGTTCTGCACGCTCTCGGTCTCGGAGGCGTGCGCGTGGTACAGGATCAGGTCGAACATCTGGTCGGAGTTCAGGATGCACTCCCGCACCGTCGAGAAGGGAAGCATCGTGAAGCGCGGCTGCAGGTCGCCGAAAGCCTTGACCAGGCACTCCTGGCTGAACTGGTAGCAGTCGATCAGGCCGATGCGCAGGGTCCTGGCGTTCGTCTCCGCGAACGGCTCGGCGGCGGCGTGCGGCGCGACCTCGGATCCGGGGCGCTCGACCGTCGCGGCGCCACGTGGCGGCGACCCGTCGTCGTTGCGGATCGCGTTCATCATGGTCAGGTTGCCGGCATCCAACATTGCGTCTCCCGACCGGATGCAGGACCCGGATACATTGCGCTCGTTGGATTAGTAATAAAGCATTTTTACCTAGAAGGCAGCAACGAAGATTGTCGGTAACATCGTTTTAACGGGTATAAGACCGACGCTGTATTGACGCTTCTTTATTGCTTCTTGGTATTACAATCACTCCGGCGCTTCTGTAACAGTTCGTTTCGAGACCATTATTACGAGGGCGAGCGGATCAGGCGCTTGATCGGTCCGCGCGGACGTCCGGAGGCGATGCCGATCTCGCGATCCTGCGCCTCCAGGATCGCTTTCGCCGGGCCGTCGCCGTCCAGACCGACCAGCTCCGCCGCCGGGACCCGCCGGTTCGAGCTCTTCGAGCCGTCCTCGTACAGGATGTCGAAGGTGACGAAGCTGCTGAGGATGCGCTTTTTCGGTGGCATGACCGGCGTCCAGGTCGTGCGCGGAAGTGGCCTAGGGGGTGGCAGGTCGCCGACATCGTGGCCGTCTGGTCGGCGCGCTGGCAGTCCGGCGCTTTTCCGGCACGATTGCGGGCCGCTCGGGAAGCCCCTGAAGCGCCGCCCGCGGAACGACGAGGGAAGGCTCGAGCGCTGCGGTCGCGCCTGGA
>CAXTOE010000155.1:3215-5421 GCA_964245685.1 uncultured Acetobacteraceae bacterium
GGCTGCAGGGACCGAAGGTGGTGGCGATGGCGACGTCGGTGGCGTCACGGCCGCGCGCCACCAGGATGCGCCCGATGCGCGGCACGTTGTTGCGGGCGTCGAAGACGTGCCAGCCGCCCTCGAGATAGACCTCGAACCAGGCGGCGAAGTCCATCGGGCCGTAGGGTGGCGCGGTGCCCATGTCGCCGAGGAACCCGGTGCAGTAGCGCGCCGGGATGTTCAGGCAGCGGCACAGCGTGATCGCCAGGTGGGCGTAGTCGCGACAGACGCCGTGCTGCTCGCGATGGGCGTCGGCGGCGGTACGGGTCGCGCTGGCGTGCTGGTAGTTGAACACGATCCGGTCGTGCGCGTAGTCGCAGACCGCCTGCACCCGTCGCCATCCGGTCGGACCTTGGCCGAACACAGACCAGGCGGTCTCCGACAGCCGGTCGGTGTCACAGTAGCGGCTGCCCAGCAGGTAGACCAGCACGTCGTCGGGCAGATCCTCGACAGGATGCTGTCTCGCCTCGAGAGCCGCGATCTCCGGACGGCCGTCGTCTCTGACCAGGAAACGGTCCGAAATCGTCAGCTGTCCAGCCGGCGCGACCATGCGGGTGCAGTGGTTGCCGAGGCCGTCGATGTAGGTCGAGGCGTGAACCGCTCGATCGAACTGCACCCGATGCGACGAGAGGAGGTCAACCGCCCGCGACGGGTGCGGGCTCAGCATCAGGATCATCGGTGTCGGCCGTGGACACTGATAGACGATCTCGTAGCCGGCGCGGATCCTCATCGTGGGATCCTGCCGGTTCGGGGTCGCGGGTCGGTCGTGCCGGAGGGTCGGCTAGTCAGCGGAACAGTCGGATCGGGGCGGGGGCGTTGCTGGCGACCATGGCGCTCTCGGCAACCACGCGCTCCTGGCCACCGCGCTCGTGCTTGACGCGATATTCGCGGTCCATCTGGTCGTTGGGCAGCAGTCTCACGACGGTGTAAGGACCGGCATCGACCTGATGCGTCGAGCGTCTGATCTCTATCTTGTCGCCGATCGCGTAACGATGACCTGCCATTCCACTCAATCCTCGAAATCGCAGGCCGTCGCCGCGGCAGACCTACCGGACGGCAAGTCTGCCGTTGATGCTACTCGGCCTTGAGGTTGACCGCCGACACCTTGCCGCGCTGGCCATTCTCGAGCTCGAAATCGAGCTTCTGGCCCTCGTTGAGGCTGCGCATGCCGGCGCGCTCGACCGCCGAGATATGTACGAAAACGTCGCTCGAGCCATCGCTCGGCTGAATGAAGCCGAAGCCCTTGGTCGGGTTAAACCACTTTACGGTGCCGCTTGGCATGATCCGTCTCCTGAACTCGGAGGCCACCAGAAAGACGACCCATCTGCTCGAACACAACGAAAGGCCGACTTTGGGACGGACTGGCTGACTGAACGAAACACCGATGTCGCGTATATAGGGTGCCCCGGCTGGTTTGGATACCCCCTCATCCCGTCCGCATAGCTGACGGTCACCCGGGCGCGCGGCCGAGCATCGGCAGCACGATGTCCTGGATGCCGGACGCCACGATCTGCACGCCGATGCAGAGCAGGATGAGCGAGACCAGCCGCGTGACGATGCGCGCGCCGGACCGCCCGAGCAGCCGGACGACGCGTTCCGCGCCGGCATAGGCGATCCAGACCATCACGCAGACCAGGGCGGCCGCCGAGGTGACGCCGGCACCGAACCAGAGCAGTGCCGTGATGCCGCCGGTCTGCGGCCGCTCGGCGCTCAACGCGATGGCGACCGAGATGCTGCCGGGGCCGACCGTGAACGGCATGGTGAGCGGGAAGAAGGCGATGTCCGCGACGTCCTCGGCCGCCGCGGTGCGGCCATCTTGGCTCGCCTGGCGCTCCTTGTTCGCCTCGTTCACCTCCGGCGCCTGCAGCAGACCCCAGGCGCGCACCGCCACCACGAGGCCGCCCGCGATGCGCAGGGCACCGATGGTGATGCCGAAGAAATGCAGCAGCGCGCTGCCCAGCCACAGCGAGACGAACAGGATCAGGAAGCCGTACGAGGCCACGCGCAGCGCTAGGCTGGCGCGCTCCGCGCTGGTGCGGCCGGCGGTCACCTCGGCGAACACCAGCGCCGCCCCGAGCGGGTTGACGATGGAGAACAGGGCCGGGAAGGCGAGCAGGAAGGCGCCCGCCAGGCCGGCGAAGTTGGCGGTCTCTGGCTGCATCGGCGG
>CAXTOE010000155.1:5431-6136 GCA_964245685.1 uncultured Acetobacteraceae bacterium
GTCGGGACGCCGCCGTCTGCCGTCCGTGCTCGGTGCCGCGTCCGGTGGCCTCGGGGAGTCGCGGCGCACATGGTGTTGCTGTATGTCTCGCGCGGCTGTGATGGAATGATCTATGGCGCGCGTCACGTGTCGGGACTGCTACGTGGAGTATGACGACCGGCTCGGCGCCTGTCCGAATTGCGGCCTGAAGCCGCTCTCGTTCTGGCAGCGGGCGGCCAGGTGGAGATGGCCCTGGCCGCTGGCGATCGGCGTGCTCCTCGGGGTGCTGTCCGATGGCCGCGTGCGGGATCGCGCCGCGGCGCCCGACCTGGTGACGATCAGCCGGTTCATCACCGAGGTCGTCGTGTTCACCGTGATCGCGGCCCTGCTGATGTTCGGCGTCTGGAACGCACGGCGGATCTGGCGTCGCAGGAGTGGCCGGATCAGGCGACGTCTGGCCAGGCGCCGGATACGCTGAGGCACGCCGCCCGCGGCATCGCGCCGACCCAGCCCTAGCGCGGCGTCGTGCCGGCCGGTTGCGCTCGACCGCGTGGACAAAGCTCGCTTGTCCGCTGGGTCCGGCTCGTGCTAATTTGATGCGATACTAAAATAAGGCTGCCGGGACGACGGGAAGCGTTAGGCTTCCCGACGCATCGCGTCGCCGCCCCGGCTCGATGCCGCGCGTGGATCACGCCCGATCGGCCTCCCACCACGATGAACTTTGCG
>CAXTOE010000155.1:6146-6681 GCA_964245685.1 uncultured Acetobacteraceae bacterium
CGGCATCTCGACGCTCCTGCTGGGTGTCGCATCCGCGTCCATCCTGGTCGCCGCGCCGGGCCTCGTCGCCACGCCGGCCCGGGCGCAGCCGGCCTTCTCGAAGGGCGGCAGCGGCTCCTTCACCACGGTCAACACCCCGCTTCTGCTCAACGACGCGGCCGGCATGTTCCAGAGCCAGGGCAGCGTGCTGTGCCAGGCGCCGGAGAGCGGGCAGCTCAGCAGCCCGTCGGGTGTCTGCATGCAGTTTACCCCCAGCATCCCCTCGATCGGCGGTGCCGGCGCGACGTTCGGGCTGAAGGGGGCGCTCGCGGACTATGTCAGCCCGTCGCTCACGACGACGATCGACGCGCCGGCCGGCAGCAGCTCGATCACCGTCTCGAACAACGCGGCGATCAGCAACGTCAGCACCGTCTCGGCGATCGGCTCGTTCCAGACGCTGAGCACGCTGAACGCCTCGGTGCCGTCGGCTCTGCCCGCGAGCGAGACCGTCGCCTCGGCGTCGGTCGGCGAGCGTCGGGGTCGACAGGTGCAGCAC
>CAXTOE010000156.1:0-6647 GCA_964245685.1 uncultured Acetobacteraceae bacterium
CTGGAGACCTGTTGTCGCTCGGCGCTGCACCGCCTGACCCTGGCGGGCGGCAGCGGCAGGCCTCCCGACCTGAAGGACCTGCCCTGTCTGGAGCGGCTGGACGGGATGGGCCTGGCGGTGTGCCGTGACGGACGCTACCGGATCACCGAGACGGGCCGGCGACGGCACGCCTCGGAGATCCTGTCGGCCGGCTGAGGGTGGCCTCGTGAAGCACGAGGACGTCTGGCGCGCACTCGACACGCTGGCGGCAGAGAAGGGGCTGTCGCCCTCCGGCCTGGCGCGTGCCGCGGGGCTCGATCCGACCGCCTTCAACCGTTCCAAGCGCGCCACCCGTCAGGGTCGGCTGCGCTGGCCGAGCACCGAGAGCCTGAGCCGGGTGCTCGCCGCCACCGGAGCCAGCCTGGAGAGCTTCACCGCCCTGGTCGGCGGCGCCCGCGCGCTGGCCAGCCTGCGTCCGCACCGAGCCGCCCTGCCTGGTGCCGAGCGCCCGGGCGACCGTCGCCTGCCGCAGGTCGCCTACTCGGCGCTGCAGCAGGGCGAGGACGCGTTCGCGGCCGCGGAGCAGACCGCGATGCCGATGCAGGCGGAACCGGGCAGCTACGCCATCTGGCTGGACACCGATGCGTTCGAGCCGGTGCTGCGCGAGAGCGGGCTGCTGATCGCCTCGCCCGAGGCGCCGGTGCGCACCGGCGACCGGGTGGTGCTGCGCCGCCATCCCGGAACGGTGCTGGCCGGGATCCTCAGCCGGGCGATGCCGGAGTGGCTCGAGATCGACGGCTTCGGCCACACCGGCAGCGTGGCGCTGCGCACCGACACGATCAGCTGGATGCATCGCATCGGCTGGGCCAGCCTGTAGCGGCGCCGCGACCCGCCTGCCGCACCGGATCAGGCGGCCGGTGCGAAACCCTCGAGCACGATCTTGCCGCGCGCCCGCCCGCTCTCGATCACGGCGTGCACCCGCTTGAGGGTGGCGGCGTCGATCGGCGCGTGCCGCTCGGTCAGCGTCGTGCGCAGCCTGCCCTCGTCGAGCAGGCGCGAGACCTCGCCCAGCAGCCTGCCCTGCTCGGCGAGATCCTCGGTGTCGTAGCTCGATCGGGTGAACATGAGCTCCCAGTGCACCGACACCGACTTGCGCTTGAAGCCGTTGATGTCGAGCGTCGGCGGGTCGTCGATCAGCCCGAAGCGGCCCTGCGGCGCGATCAGCTCGGCGATCTCGCCCAGGTGGCGGTCGGTCTGCGTGGTCGAGAACACGTGCCCGGGCGCGCCGATGCCCAGGCCCGCGACCTGTGCCGCCAGCGGCCGGGTGTGGTCGATCACGTGGTGCGCCCCCATCTCCGTGACCCAGGCCACGGTCTCCGGGCGCGAGGCGGTGGCGATCACCGTGAGGTCGGTCAGCGCGCGCGCCAGCTGGATCGCGATCGAACCGACGCCGCCGGCGCCGCCGATGATCAGGATCGCGGGCGCCGCACCCGGCACCGGACGGCGCACCTCGAGCCGGTCGAACAGCGCCTCCCAGGCGGTGACCGAGGTCAGCGGCATCGCGGCCGCTTCGGCCCAGTCCAGGCGGCGCGGCTTGGGGCCGACGATGCGCTCGTCGACCAGCTGGTACTCGCCGTTGCTGCCGGGCCGCCCGACCGCGCCGGCGTAGAAGACTTCGTCGCCCGGCGCGAACAGGCTGGCCTCCGAGCCGACCGCCCGGACGATGCCGGCCGCGTCCCAGCCGAGCACCTTCCAGCCGCCCGCTTCCGGTGCGGCACGGCCACGCAGCTTCACGTCGACCGGATTGACCGACACCGCCTTCACTTCGACCAGGATGTCGCGTCCCGTCGCCTGCGGCGCCGGAAGCTCGATGTCGACGAGCGCGTCTTCCCGCGTGAGGATCCCCGGTTGCCGATAGCCGACCGCGCGCATGGCGTGCTCCAGTGATGTGTTCCGCACAGGATGGAGACGATGCGCCGCGACCGGAAGCCCGCGCGGCCTCAGGGCGCCGCCGTGGCCAGCCGCTCGCGTCCCATGCGCACGTCCCGCGCCTCGCGGCCGAACGTCACCAGCAGCGTGATGACGATGGCGGCGAGTCCGACCACCACCGCCATCGCCCAGTTGATGCCGCCGAGCTCGCCCGCGAGCCACACTTGGATGTTGGCGTTGCCCGCCGCCAGCAGGTTGCCGAGCTGGTAGACGGCACCAGGGAAGGTGGCTCGTATCGCCGGCGGCGAGATCTCGTTCAGGTAGGCCGGCACCACGCCCCAGGCGCCCTGCACGCAGACCTGGATCAGGAAGCCGCCGGTCGCCAGCCAGACCACCCCGTGCGAGAACAGCCAGAGCGGGATCGCCGGCAGCGCCAGCATCGCCAGCATGCCGATCGCGAGCCGCCGGCCGATCCGTTGCGACAGGAAGCCCACGCCCAGGCCGCCGACGATCGCGCCCAGGTTGAAGATGATCATGATCAGGGTGACGGTGCCGTGCGGCAGGTGCTGCTGACGGGTCAGGAACTGGCTCGGATAGAGGTCCTGCGAGCCGTGCGAGAGGAAGTTGAACCCCATCATCAGGCAGACCGCGAAGACGGTCAGGCTGAGATGGCGACGCAGCACCGACAGCGCCGACTCGTGCTTCTGCACGACGCTGCGCGCCACCCAGTCCGGGCTCTCCGGCACGCGGCGTCGGATATACAGCACCAGCAGCGCCGGCAGCGCCCCGACGATGAACATGCCGCGCCAGCCTATGCTCGGCTCGGCGATGAACAGCAGCGACGCCAGCAGGTAGCCGGTCGGATAGCCGGTCTGCAGCAGCCCCGAGACCGCGCCGCGCCAGCGCGAGGGGATGCTCTCCATCACCAGCGACGCCCCGACCCCCCACTCGCCGCCCATGGCGATGCCGTACAGCCAGCGCAGGATCAGGAAGGCGGTGAAGCTGGGCGCGAAGCCGGACAGCAGCTCGAGCACGGCGTAGAGCAGCACGTTGGCCATCATCGTCGGGCGCCGGCCGAAGCGGTCGGCGATGCGGCCGAACAGGATCGCGCCGATGAAGCGGCAGGCCAGGGTCAGGGTGACGGCGGAGGCCACGGAGCCGTTCGACATGCCGAAGCTGTGCGCGACCCCGTTGAAGGCGAAGATCATGATGAAGAAGTCGAACGCGTCCAGCGTCCAGCCCAGGTAGCAGGCGACGATGACGTGGGCGGCACCCGACGCGCGCTCTGCCGGCAAGACGGTCGTCATGGTCCCGGTCCTTCGCCGACGGTGATCACCGCGCTACATTGCGTAGGTCGCGGCGCCTGCGCAATCCGGCCCGGCCGCGCGGAGTTTCGATCGCCATGCGCCTCAGCGCCCGCAACGTTCTCAAGGGAACCATCGTCGCCGTCGAGAAAGGCGCCACCACCGCGCACGTGAGGCTGGACGTGCGCGGCGCGATCATCACCGCCTCGATCACCAACGAGGCGGTGGAGGCGCTGGGCCTGGTCGTGGGCCAGGAGGCGAGCGCGGTGATCAAGGCCTCGGACGTGATGATCGGGGTCGACTGAGGGGCCTCCGCAACTTCACCTGTGCTCGTCCGGTTAGTGATGGGCTGATGGAGTGCGCGCAACGTGGGACTGCTCGTCGACGGTGCCTGGCAGGATCGCTGGTACGAGAATAAGGACGGGCAGTTCCAGCGCGAGAGCAGCCGCTTCCGCGGTCGCGTGACGTCCGACGGTGCGGAGGGCGGCGGCTTCCCGGCGCGCGCCGGGCGTTATCACCTCTACGCGTCGCTGGCCTGCCCGTGGGCGCACCGCACCCTGATCATGCGCCGGCTGAAGCGGCTGGAGGGGATGGTCGGGCTGTCGGTGGTGCACTGGCACATGGCCGAACAGGGCTGGAGCTTCGAGGACGGCCCCGGCGTGATCCCGGACCCGCGCGGTGCGGCCTTCCTGCACCAGGTCTACGTGCGCGCCGATGCGTCCTATACCGGCCGCGTCACCGTGCCGGTGCTGTACGACCTGGAGCGCGACACCATCGTCTCCAACGAATCCTCCGAGATCCTGCGCATGTTCGGATCGGCGTTCGACGGCATCGGCGCCGCACCCGGCGACTACACGCCGGCGGCCCATCTCGACGAGATCGAGGCGGTGAACGCGCGCGTCTACGAGACGGTCAATAACGGCGTCTACCGCGCCGGCTTCGCCACCACCCAGGCCGCCTACGAGGAAGCGGTGCGCACCCTGTTCACGTCGCTCGACTGGCTGGAGCATAGCCTGTCCGGGCAGTGCTACCTCGTCGGCGAGGCGCTGAGCGAGGCCGATATACGCCTGTTCACGACGCTGCTGCGCTTCGACGGGGTCTATCACGGCCACTTCAAGTGCAACCTGCGCCGCCTCGCCGACTACCCGGCGCTGTGGGACTACGCGCGCTTCCTGTATCGCCGGCCCGGCTTCCGCGAGACCGTCGACTTCCACCACATCAAGTCGCACTACTACCAGAGCCAGCCCTGCATCAACCCGAACGGCATCGTGCCGCTCGGGCCGCTGCTGGACTGGGACGCGCCGACCACGCGGGAGGACTAGCCCATGCAGATCCGCAATCTCGGCAGCTCCGGGCTGCGCGTCTCCGCGATCGGTCTCGGCTGCAACAACCTCGGCGGCCGTATCGACCTCGCCGCCTCGCGTCGCGTGATCGAGGCGGCGCTGGATGCCGGCATCACCCTGCTCGACGTCGCGGACGTCTACGGCCGCGACCATCACTACGGTGCCTCGGAGGAAGCGCTCGGCGAGATCCTGGGCGCGCGCCGCCACGAGGTGGTGCTCGCCACCAAGTTCGGCCTGCCGATGAACCCCGAGGGCACGCTGGGCGGGGCATCGCGGCGCTACGTCATGCGGGCGGTGGAGGCGAGCCTTCGCCGGCTGCGCACCGATTTCGTCGACCTCTACCAGCTGCACACGCCGGACCCGCTGACCCCGCTCGAGGAGACGCTGCGCGCGCTCGACGACCTGATCCGCGACGGCAAGGTGCGCTACGTGGGCTGCTCCAACCTGCCGGCCTGGCAGGTGGCGCAGGCGCAGCACCTGGCGCGCGAGCTCGGTCTGCACCGCTTCGTCTCCTGCCAGGACGAGCTCTCGCTGGTGGCGACGGAGGCGAGGCGCGAGCTGCTGCCGGCGATCGAGCAGTACGGCATCGGCCTGCTGCCGTACTTCCCGCTCGCCAGCGGCCTGCTGACCGGCAAGTACCGCCGCGACACGGCACCGGCGGCGGACACCCGCTTCGGCGCCTGGAAGCAGCTCGGCAGCCGCTACCTCAACGAGCGCAACTGGATCATAGTCGAACGTCTCGAGGCGGTGGCGCGCGAACACGGTCGCGCGCTGATCGACCTCGCCTTCGGCTGGCTGCTGGCACAGCGTTGCGTTTCCAGCGTCATCGCCGGCGCCACCCGCCCGCAGCAGGTGCACGGCAACGTGGCGGCCGGCACCGTGCCGCTGTCGCCGGAGACGCTGACGGCGATCGAGGCCGCCCTCGCGGCGTGAGCGATCCCGGTGCCGCGCCTGGCGGCGAGGCGGACCGCGACTGGCCGGTGATCCTGCTGCAGCACGACTTCGAGGTGCGCGAGACGCGGGCGATGCCGGAACTGTCTCCCGCCCTGGAGGTGCGGGTGGCGTCGATCTGGCAGGACGAGCGGCGCACCCGCCCGCGCCTGTTCAACGGCACCGTGTTCAGCGCCGACCGCATCACCGCGGCCGGCATCGAGGGACATTGGACGGAGTATCGCCGCGCGCTGGCGCAGCTGCGCGCGCCGGCGCTGTTCGACGGGCTGCGGATCCGCGCGCTGGCGGTCACCGGGCTGCTGGAATGCGCGGACGGGATCGTGCTGGCGCGTCGCGAGGCGGGTTCGGTGTATCAGCCCGGAACCTGGCAGAGCCCGCCCGCGGGAAGCGTCGAACGCCGGTCCGGCACGCAGGGCGGCGGTCACGTCGGTGGCGCCGTCGACCTCGAGGCGCAGATCCTCGACGAGTGCGAGGAGGAGCTCGGCCTGCCGGCGCGCGATCTGGCGGTGCTGCGGCCGGTGCTGGCGATCGAGCATCCGGGGAGCCGCATCGTCGATGTCGGCATGACGCTGCGCACCGAGCGGCACTTCAGCGCGGTCGAGGCCGCGTGGCGCGTCGGCGGCAACCGGGAATATGACCGCCTCGCGCTGCTGACATCGCCGGGCCCGGCGCTGATGCCGACCACGCGCGCGCTGATCGCCGCGACGCGCTGACGCGCGCCCGCGCACCGGTATCGGCGCGCACGAATCGGATTTACGCCTCGATACGGTTATGACACCATCGTCTAGAATCTTGGACAGTGCCGGAGCAGGCTTCCCGTCGGCCGCCCGGACGTCGCGTGCGAGGGGGATACATGCTTCAGGTGTCTCTCGCGGCAGGATTGTTGCTGGTCTCGGCGCATGCCGCCTCCGTGGCCACCGACCCGGCCCGCCCCGCCGTCGCCGGCCGCTTCGAGAGCGGCCTCCTGCTCGCCTCGGCCGCACCGACGCTGACCGGATCCCCGTCCGGCGGTGCGGGGATCCTGGAGGTGAGCTGGCGTTCCGCCCACGCGTCGCATCGTCACGGTGCGCATGACCGCTCGCGATCCGCCGCCCCGACGACCGTGGTGAGCACCGACGCGGTGGTGCAGACCCCGCCGGCG
>CAXTOE010000157.1:0-6603 GCA_964245685.1 uncultured Acetobacteraceae bacterium
ATCTCGTAGCGTCGCGCCACGTTCTCCGCGGTGTCGCCCATGCCCATGTAGGCGCCTGCGCTCTTGGCCGCGAGCTTGGGGTTGGGCAACGGGTTGTAGCCGCCCATCGGCACCCGGCTCATGCTCTCGACGCCCGCGCAGATGAAGGCGTCGCCCGCGTTCATGCGGATCGCGCCGGCGGCCATGTGGATCGCCTGCATCGAGGAGCCGCAGAAGCGGTTGACGGTGGCGCCGCCCACCGAGAGCGGCAGGTCGGCGAGCAGGCCGATCAGGCGCGCGACGTTGCCGCCCTGCTCGCCCTCCGGGAAGGCGCAGCCGACGATCAGGTCCTCGATCGCCGCCGCGTCGATGCCGCTGCGCTCGATCAGGCCGCGCACCACCGTGGCCGCGAGATCGTCCGGTCGCACCCGTGCCAGCGCACCCTTGCCCGCGAAGTGAAACGCAGAGCGGGCATAGCCCGCGATCACGACGTCCTGCACCGGCCTGTCTCCCGTCCTGCTTCGGTTGACGTATACGTCAACCGGCCATTGGGGGTCGAGCATAAACGAAGTCGTTTCGGCAACAAGGGCGGCCCGCACAGAGGCGGAGGGGGCGGCGAACGCTCGGCGATCCTGGCGCGTTGCCACCGCTTGATGCAGGAGACCACCATGTCCGATCATTCGGCCACGCCGGACGCGCCGACCGACAATCCCGATCGTGCCGGCACCGCGCCGTTCGATGCCACCAACGCGGCACCGCAGGCCGAAGGCGCGGATACGGCGCCCGGCAACGTGGCGCAGGCGGCGGATGCCGCCCAGGCGGAGGCCGCGGACGAGCCGGGCGTGATCGGCGGCGAGGCCACCCTCGCGGCGACTTCCTGGGGCGGTGCGACGGACGACGAGATGGCGGGCGACGCTTGAGCCAGGGGGCTGCCCTGCGCCGGGACCGCAGGCCCCTTGTTCTCGAGGGAACCGCCTCCTAGGCTCGGCCGGCCGTGGATGATCAAAGCGAACGTGGCGCCTCCGAAGACCCCTGCCTGCGCGCCGATGCCCTGGTGCACGTGGTGCTGCAGGGTGACGCCGCCGGGCACTCCAACAGGCCCGGCCAGCATCTCGACCGCGAGCAGGCGATACGCGACCTGCAGGCTTGCGGCAGCTTCGCGCCCATCGGGCTGACCGGGCCGTTCACGCTGCATCTGTCGCTGCAGGGCGGCCGGCTGATGCTGGACGTGCGCGACCGCGAGGACCGGCCGCTGCGCCTGTTCGTGTTCGCGCTCAGTCCGTTCCGTCGCCTGATCAAGGACTACCAGCTGCTCGTCGAGAGCTACGACGGCGCGGTGGCGCAGGGGCCGACGGCGCAGCTGCAGGCGATCGACATGGGCCGTCGCGCCCTGCACAACGAGGGCGCCGGCCTGATCATCGAGCGGCTGCAGCGACGCATCGTCATCGACTTCGAGACCGCGCGCCGGCTGTTCACCCTGGTCTGCCTGCTGCACTGGCGGCACTGAGCCCGCCGATCAGTCCTGCCGGCGCGACTGCCGGCTGTGCCAGAGCTCCTGCAGCTCGATCACCGCGGCCGCGGTCTCCTCGATCGAGCGGCGGCTGACGTCGATCACCGGCCAGCCGTGCCGCGTGCACAGCCGGCGCGCCCACACCACCTCGTCGCGCACCGCCTCGGGATCGACATAGACGTGGCTGACCTCCTCGATCCGCCCCGCCCCCTGCGGCACGATCGCGCGCAGCCGGTGGCGGCGGATCTCGACCAGGGTGCGCGGATCGATGGTCAGCCCGACCACCGGACGGCGCAGCGCCAGAAGTTCCGGCGCCAGCGGCACGTTCGACACCAGCGGCACGTTCGCCGCCTTCACCCCGCGATTGGCGAGATAGAACGAGGTCGGCGTCTTCGACGCGCGCGAGACGCCCACCAGCACCACGTCGGCCTCGTGCAGGCCGGCCATCGCCTGGCCGTCATCGTGCGCCAGCACGTAGTGCATGGCGTCGATCCGCCGGTAGTACTCGTCGTCGAGCACGTACTGTATGCCCGGCCGCCCCTGCACCTTCTCGCCCAGCGTCTCCTGCAGCATCGCCAGCACCGGGTCGAGCACGTTGACCACCTGCACCTTGAGGTGGTTGCACGCGACGTCGAGCGCGCTGCGCAGCGTGCGGTCCATCATCGAGGACAGCACCGGCCCGGGGTCGGCCTCGATCCCCTCGACCACACGGTGCAGGTGCAGCCGGGTGCGTATCAGGTTCCACCGGTGGTACACCACGTGGGTGTGCTCGAACTGCGCCACGGTGGCGCGCGCGACCGCGTTCAGCGTCTCGCCGGTGGCGTCCGAGACCAGGTGCAGGCTGATGCGGTGCTCGTCCATCCCCGTGGCCGCTCCCACGGCCGGTCAGTCCGCCTTCGCCCGCGACAGCGCCGCCTGCGCTGCGGCCAGCCGCGCGATCGGCACCCGGAACGGCGAGCACGACACGTAGTCGAGCCCGACGGCCTCGCAGAAGGCGATGGAGGCCGGATCGCCGCCATGCTCGCCGCAGATGCCGAGCTTCAGGCCAGGCCTATGGCCGCGCCCCTTGCGGGCCGCGATCTCCACCAGGGCGCCGACGCCCTCCTGGTCCAGAGTGACGAACGGGTCCTTCGGCCAGATCTCCTTCTCCAGGTAGCGCGGCAGAAAGCTGCCGACGTCGTCGCGCGACAGGCCGAAGGCGGTCTGGGTGAGGTCGTTGGTGCCGAACGAGAAGAAGTCGGCGTGCGCCGCGATCCGATCCGCCGTCAGGGCGGCGCGCGGCAGCTCGATCATGGTGCCGACCTGGTACTCGATCGCGAGCCCGGCGCCCCCGATCACCTCGCGGGCGACGCGCTCGACCTCGTCGCGGGTGATCTCCAGCTCGCGGGCGGTGCCGACCAGCGGGATCATGACCTCCGGCACCACCGCGCGCCCGGTCTCCTGCGACACCAGCACCGCCGCCTCGAAGATGGCGCGCGCCTGCATCTCGTAGATCTCCGGGAAGCTGATACCCAGCCGGCAGCCGCGATGGCCGAGCATCGGGTTGCTCTCCGACAGCGCCGCGTGCCGCTGCGCCAGCGCGCCCACGTCCTTGTCCAGCGCGCGCGCCACCTCCGCGAGCTCCGCCTCGCCGTGCGGCAGGAACTCGTGCAGCGGCGGATCGAGCAGCCGGATCGTCACCGGCAGCCCCGCCATGATGCGGAACAGGGCGGCGAAATCGTCGCGCTGGAACGGCAGCAGCGTCGCCAGCGCGCGACGTCGTGCGGCCTCGTCGTCGGCCATGATCATCTGCCGCATCGCGCCGATGCGCTCGGGGCCGAAGAACATGTGCTCGGTGCGGCACAGCCCGATGCCCTCGGCACCGAAGCCATGCGCGGTGGCGGCGTCCTCGGGCGTCTCGGCGTTGGCGCGCACCTTCATGCGCCGCGCCGCATCGGCCCACGACATCAGCGTGGTGAAGTCCTCCGACAGGGTCGGCTCGACGGTGGCGACGCGGCCGGCGAACACCTCGCCGGTGGAGCCGTCCAGCGTGATCCAGTCGCCGGCGCGCAGCTCGTGGCCGCCGGCGGACAGGGTCTGCCTGCCGTAGTCCACCCGTATGCCGCCCGCGCCGGCGACGCAGACCCGCCCCATGCCGCGCGCCACCACCGCGGCGTGGCTGGTCATGCCGCCGCGCGTCGTCAGCACGCCGCGCGCCGCGTGCATGCCGTGCACGTCCTCCGGGCTGGTCTCGATGCGCACCAGGATCACGTCCTCGCCGCGCGCCGCGCAGCGCTCCACCTCGTCGGCCGAGAACCGGATCGCCCCGGTCGCGGCCCCCGGCGAGGCGGGCAGGCCGCGCGAGATCACGGTGCGCTCCGCCTTCGGGTCGAGCGTCGGGTGCAGCAGCTGGTCGAGCGAGCCGGGGGTGATGCGGCCGATCGCCTCCTCGCGGCTGATCAGGCCGTCGCGCGCCATCTCGATGGCGATGCGCAGCGCCGCCGCCACGCTGCGCTTCCCCGACCGGGTCTGCAGCATGTAGAGCCGGTTCTGCTGCACCGTGAACTCGATGTCCTGCATGTCGCGGTAGTGCCGCTCCAGCGTGTCGCGCACGCCCAGCAGCTCGCGGTAGGCGTCCGGCAGCGCGCGCTCCATCGACAGCTCGCCGCCCTTGGCGCTCGCGTCCGACATCGGCTGCGGCGTGCGTATGCCGGCGACCACGTCCTCGCCCTGCGCGTTGACCAGGAACTCGCCGTAGAACACGTTCTCGCCGGTGGAGGGATCGCGGGTGAAGCAGACCCCGGTGGCGCAGTCCTCGCCCATGTTGCCGAACACCATCGCCTGCACGTTCACCGCGGTGCCCCAGCTGGCCGGGATGTCGTGCAGGCGGCGGTAGGTGTTGGCCCGCGGGTTCATCCACGACCCGAACACGGCGCCGATCGCACCCCAGAGCTGCGCCTGCGGATCCTGCGGGAAGGGCTGGCCGGTCTCGCGCCGCACCAGCGCCTCGTAGGCCTCCACCACCTGCTGCCAGGCTTCGGCGCCCAGTGCGGTGTCCTCCAGCACGCCGAGCTCGTGCTTGGTGTCCTCGATGATCTCCTCGAAATGATGGTGGTCGACGCCCAGCACCACCGAGCCGTACATCTGGATGAAGCGGCGATAGCTGTCCCAGGCGAAGCGCGCGTCGCCGGAGGATCTCGACAGGCCCTCGACGGTGTCGTCGTTCAGCCCGAGATTGAGCACCGTGTCCATCATCCCCGGCATCGAGACACGCGCGCCGGATCGCACCGAGAGCAGCAGCGGCCGGTCGCGATCGCCGAAGGCGAGGCCCACCGCGCGCTCGACCTCGCCGAGTGCCGACTCGACCTGCGCCGCGAGCGCCTCGGGATAGCGTCGGTCGTTCCCGTAATAGGCGGTGCAGACCTCGGTGCTGATGGTAAAGCCGGGCGGCACCGGCAGGCCGATCGAGGCCATCTCGGCGAGGTTGGCGCCCTTGCCGCCGAGCAGGTCGCGCATCCCGACGCCGCCCTCGTTGCGGCCGGCGCCGAAACTGTAGACCCATTTCGTGGTCGTCATGGTCACGCTCCCACTCCTATGCCTCCGGTCGAGACTTCGCCGCACGCCGCCAGCGATGCAGCGTCGCCTCGGTGTAGCCGTTCGGCTGCGTGCCGCCCTCGAGGATGAGCTCGCACGCGGCCCGGAAGGCCGGCCCGTCGTAGCCCGGCGCCATCGGGCGGTAGAGCGGATCGCCCGCGTTCTGCCGGTCGACCACGATCGCCATGCGCCTGAGCGTCTGCATCACCTGGTCCTCCGAGACCAGCCCGTGCAGCAGCCAGTTGGCGATGTGCTGGCTGGAGATGCGCAGCGTCGCGCGGTCCTCCATCAGCCCGACCTCGTCGAGGTCCGGCACCTTGGAACAGCCGATGCCGGCATCGACCCAGCGCACCACGTAGCCGAGGATGGACTGCGCGTTGTTGTCGAGCTCGCGGACGATCGCGGCCGCGTCCGGCACCTCGCCCGCGAGCGGCGGGATCAGCAGCGTCTCCAGCGCCGTTGGGAGCTGTCCCGCCAGCGCGTCCTGCCGCTCGGCCACCGACACCTCGTGATAGTGCAGCGCGTGCAGCGTCGCCGCGGTCGGCGACGGCACCCAGGCGGTGCTGGCGCCGGCGCGCGGGTGGGCGGCCTTCTGCGACAGCATCTCGGCCATGCGGTCGGGGGCGGCCCACATGCCCTTGCCGATCTGCGCCCGTCCGCGCAAGCCACAGGCCAGCCCGATTGCGACGTTGCGCTGCTCGTAGGCGTCGATCCAGGGCGTCTCCTTGATCGCCGCCTTGCGCACCACCGGCCCGGCGCGCATCGCGGTGTGGATCTCGTCGCCGGTGCGATCGAGGAAGCCGGTATTGATGAACACCACGCGGTGCCGGGCCTGGGCGATGCAGGCCGCGAGGTTGGCGCTGGTGCGCCGCTCCTCGTCCATGATGCCGAGCTTCAGCGTGTACGGCGCCATCCCGAGCAGCGACTCCACCGCCGAGAACAGCGCGTCGGTCAGCGCCACCTCGTCCGGCCCGTGCATCTTCGGCTTGACGATGTAGACCGACCCCGCGCGGCTGTTGCGCGGACGCCCCTCGGCGCGCAGGTCGTGCAGCGCGATCAGCGCGGTCAGGGCGGCGTCGAGGAACCCTTCCGGGACCGGGTCGCCGTCGCGGTCCAGCACCGCGTCGGTCATCATGTGGTGGCCGACGTTGCGCACCAGCATCAGGCTGCGCCCGGGAAGCGTCAGCGTGCCGCCGTGCGGCGCGCGGTAGGTGCGGTCGTCGGCGAGGCGGCGCTCCACCTCGCGCCCGGCCTTCTCGAAGCGGGCGGTCAGCGTGCCCTCGCAGTCGATGATCGTGCTCAGCGCCGCCTCCAGCACGATATCGGCGAGGCCGGCGGGACTGTCGCGGCCGATCATGTGCGCCCGGTCGATCCGCAGCTCGACATGCAGCCCGTTATGCCGCAGCAGCACGATCTCTGGCGCCTGGACGTCGCCGACGAAGCCTGCGAACTGCTCCGGGCGCGCGAGCCGGGCCACGCCGCCGCCGGCGAGGTGCGCGATCAGCGCCGCGTCCGCGACGGCGTAGCGCGCGACCTCGGCA
>CAXTOE010000158.1:0-6586 GCA_964245685.1 uncultured Acetobacteraceae bacterium
CCGGCGGAGCTGGTGGAGGCGGCCAAGCGCAAGGAGCGGGCGCAGCTCGCCTTCACCAACAACAGCATCACCGGGCTCGCCAACAGCTGGGCGCGGGCGCTGGCGTTCCAGAACCTGTCCTCGCCGGACGCGATCGATGCCGCCTATGCGGCGGTCACGGTGGCGGACGTGAACCGGGTGGCGCGGCTGTGCCTGGATCCGGACCACGCGATCACCGCGGTGCTGACGCCGCGCGAGGCCGGGCACGCGGTGGCGAGCGGCGGCTTCGGCGGCGCGGGGTCCTTCGCGGCCCCGCCGGACAAGCCGGTGACGCTGCCGGACTGGGCGCGCGACGCGCTGCACGAGGCGCGCATTCCCGAGGCCGGCCCGGCGCCGGTGGTGAGCCTGCTGCCCAACGGCATCCGGCTGATCGTGCGGCCGGTGCGCGTCAGCCGCACGGTCTCGGTGTTCGGCCAGGTGCGCAACGACTCCGACCTGCAGGAGCCGCACGGCAAGGAGGGGGTGTCGCAGGTCGTGGGCGACCTGTTCAGCTACGGCACGACGCATCTCGACCGGCTGGCGTTCCGCAAGGCGGTCGACGACATCGCGGCGAGCCTGGATGCCGGCACACGGTTCTCGCTGCAGGTGCTGACGCCTCAGTTCGAGCGCGGCGTGGCGCTGCTCGCCGACAACGAGCTGCACCCGGCGTTCCCGGAGGCGGCGTTCCCGGTGGTGCGGCAGGAGACGGCGCAGGGGCTGGCGGGGCTGCTGCAGTCGCCGGGCTACCTGTTCCAGAAAGCGGTGAACAAGGCGATCCTGCCCGACGGCGATCCGAAGCTGCGGCAGGCGACGCCCGACAGCGTCGCGGCGCTGACGCTGGCGGACGTGCGAAGCTACTACGACAGCAGCTTCCGGCCCGACCTGACGACGATCGTGGTGATCGGCGACGTGACGCCGGAGCATGCGCGCGACGTGATCACGGAGGCGTTCGGCGGCTGGAAGGCGGAGGGTGCTGCGCCGCGCGTCGACCTGCCGCCGGTGCCGGCGAGTGCGGCATCGCGCGCCTACGTGCCGGACGGCAGCGTGCTGCAGGACAGCGTGGAGCTGGCGGAGACGCTGCCGACCGACGTGTCGAACCCGGACCACTTCACGCTCGACGTCGGCAACGAGATCCTGGGCGGCGGGTTCTCGTCGCGGCTGTACCGCGACCTGCGGGTGCGCTCGGGCTACGTCTACACGGTGAGCAGCCGTTTCGAGTGGTCGCGCACGCGCGGCGCCTACGCGATCAGCTACGGCTCGGACGCCGGCAACATCGACAAGGCGAAGGCGCTGGCGCTGCAGGACGTGACCGACATGCAGGACCATCCGGTGAGCGACAACGAGCTGACGCTGGCCAAGGCGTCGCTGCTGCGCAGCCTGCCGCAACAGCGCGCCAGCACCGACGAGGTGGCGATGGAGGATCTGTACCTGGTCGATCACGGGCTGCCGCTGGAGCAGCCGCAGATCGCGGCGCGTGCCTACTTTGCCACGACGACGCAGTCGCTGCAGGCGGCGTTCCGCAAGTGGGTGCGGCCGCACGACCTGGCGGAGGTGGTCAAGGGGCCGCCGGTGGCGGCGGCGAAGGTGACTGCGGCACGATAGCACGAGGTTGTCGGCATCAGGGCCGGTCGTGAGGAAGAAGTTGGGCGAGAAAGCGCCCGGTGTCGCGGAGAGCGGTCAAAAATAAGATCAGACTTTGGTTTTAGTTTAGCGCTCGTCTCGATCACTTATGTGATTAGCTGTCTTAGTTCGAAAGGCTGGCTTCTAGACTGTCGAAGGATGACTAGAACTGGTACGAAAGCAGGCACGGAGTCCCGTGGCTCACAGCTAAAAGTTTTCCTCGATTTTCGCCCATAGCGCTCTCAAGCTACCTTTGATGATCGGAGGCAAACGTCTAAGCTGTGTTATGGAGCCAATTAACGTCGATTATCCTGAGTTGCTTATCCAGTTTCCCGAACACCGAGCGCCAAAACGTTCCGAGAGCGCTTCGTTCTTGATTTGGTATCTTGAGAAGTACTATCGGCTTGATACGCTAGAGGCTATCGACGCTGTATGCGATCAAAGTGGCGACAAAGGAGTCGATGCCATCTTTATCAATGACAGCGAGCAAACTATCACGGTTTTTCAATCTAAGATTTCGCAGAAGTCCAACACGACCATTGGTGACTCCCCATTACGAGACTTTCTTGGTACTTTGGCCCAGTTCGAGAGCGTTGAAGCTGTCAACCATCTAGTCAACACAGCCGGAAACGCACAGGTCGCAAATCTGATTAAGAGATCGGGATTGGTGTCGAAGCTTCCCACCTACGACCTGCGCGGTGAGTTCCTTATAAACATCGACTTGGACGGCAACGGTCGGGCTTTCCTGGATCACCATGGTAAAGCCCTAACATTTGTTGGGAAAAGCTCTCTAATCTCTAGCTACATATCCGATGAACGAGATCTCCCAATAAGAAATCCAACGGCGTTTGACATCTTAGGCATAAACGTCGCAGAGCACATCGTTGACAGCGGACGCAAGGCTGTTATTGCGCCCATCAAGGCGCGCGAGCTCGTTGCTATGGAAGGCATCGCGGATCAATCATTATTTGCTTACAACGTCAGAGGTCCATTAGGACGAACAAAGGTCAACAAGGATCTTGTAAAAAGCATACAGGATAACACGACTCATAAGATTTTTCCCTTGTTCCATAACGGTGTAACTATAATAACCCGCCGACTTGATATTTCTGATGAGAAGATCGAGATAGAAGATTTTATGTTGTGAACGGATGTCAAAGTATATCGAGCCTCTACGACAATCGGTTGTCGATCACAGATGATTTAAAGCTTCTAACGAAGTTTATCAAGCTCGATCCTTCATCGGCTGAAGCTAAGATGATCACCGAGTTTTCGAACAACCAGAATGGGGTTCGTCCGCGTGACTTCAAATCGAACGATGCAATTCAAATACGGTTACGTAAAGAGTTTGCGAACAATTATCCGCTTGAGTACAGCTATGAGATAAAAAGGGGAGAAACACCAGGTGCTGGACAGCCTATCTCTAACGAGGAGGCTGGTTTGTATCTTATGGCGTTCGATCATCGGGAGCCATGGGCCACGCATAGGAAATATGAGGTATTTGACGATAAGCACGCGTCCCTATTTGGACGACCGGAGGTCACAGCTGATAGAATAGTCCTATTGCGTGTGATAGCTGAAGAGACGGCTAGCCAGATGTCGATGTTGGATGATCGGCTATTTGCAGGCTACGTCCTGACGAAATACATGATCATGTACATCATCCGCGACCTGTTTGACGGCGACTCAAGGTTTCAAGATATTCTTGAAAAGCCAGTAAACTATGTAAGGTCGCCGCAAAGACGGGGTTTATTCCGGACTTGCATCGCTGTTTTCGCGAAAGATATCGTCATTGATCTCAACCTAGAAAGTAAGGAGTTTGGTGATGACTTTGATTATAGAGGCAGATTGCGTGACTCCGCCTGGGTAAAGGAAATCACCAGAAGATTGAAGGCTGACTTCATGAGGAGCGTAAACCGTGGAAAGCAGCGTTCCTTTGAGCATGAATGGGCGTCTCTAATGACTGAGCCTTCCGGTTAAAAGGAGCTATGGTACCACCGCCAAGGGGTGCGACCATGCAGATTTTTACGTCATCCGAACTGATGTCGAGATGGCAGGTTGTCATACAGCCTGACTCAAATGATGCCGTCGCCGCCAGGCTTGCAGCGATATAAGGTTCATTGCTGGATCATACATCCTGGACCAGAGCGGACCATCCGCTGTCGGCCGCTAGTAGTCAGGTCTTCAACCTCTAGACGAGGCAAGTTCGGACGATGCCAACGCTATCAATCTTACCTTCAAGCTGATCGCCACGGCGGACCGAGCCGACGCCCGAGGGGGTGCCGCAGAAGATCAGGTCACCTGAGGCTAGGCGGACCAAGCGGGAGAGGGCGGCGATGCTCTCGGCGACCGACCAGATCATCTGCGACAGGTCGCCCTGTTGGCGGAGTTCGCCGTTGACCCGCAGCGTGATCGCGCCGCGGTGCGGAGGCGGCAGGCGATCGGCGGGGACCAGCAGGCCGATCGGGGCGGAGTGGTCGAAGCCCTTGGCCATGTCCCAGGGACGGCCGGCCTTCTTGGCTTCGGCCTGCAGGTCGCGGCGGGTCATGTCCAGGCCGGTGGCGTAGCCCCAGACGTGGTCCAGGGCCGCGTCGACGGCGATGTCGGCGCCGCCGGAGCGGAGGGCTACGACCAGCTCGATCTCGTGGTGCAGCGCCTCGGTCGCGGGCGGGTAGGGCAGGTCGGCGTCGCCGGTGAGGACAGCGTCGGCCGGCTTGCAAAAGAAGAACGGCGCCTCGCGCTCCGGATCGGCGCCCATCTCCCTCGCGTGCTCGGCGTAGTTGCGGCCGATGCAGTAGATCCGGCGCACCGGAAAGGCGCCTCCGGCGGCGGTCGGGATGAGGACAGGGGCGGCGAGCGGGATCACGGTCTGGGTCATCGGAACCGGATAGCAGAGCGCGCGGCCGTCGTCGCGGGGTCGCGGCCTCATGGCACCTGCGCTGTTGTGCTTGCGCTCCGGGCGCGAGTTGGCCATATCCCGCGTGCCGGGCAGGTGGCGTGCCATCCGAACGGTAATTCGCACGCGGGACTTTCCTGGTGTCCGGAGATGGACGGGGGTTCCGCGGAGGCACAACCAGGATCAAGGAGGGACACGCCGATGGCGATGCCCGATTTCACCATGCGTCAGCTTCTGGAAGCCGGCGTGCACTTCGGCCACCATACCCGCCGCTGGAACCCGCGCATGTCGCCGTTCCTGTTCGGGATACGCAACCAAGTCCACATCATCGACCTGCAGCAGACCGTGCCGATGCTCGACCGGGCGTTGCGCGCGGTGCGCGACACGGTCGCGGGCGGCGGACGGGTGCTGTTCGTCGGCACCAAGCGGGCGGCCGCGGAGCACGTCGCGGATTCCGCGAAGCGCTGCGGGCAGTACTACGTCAACCATCGCTGGCTCGGCGGCATGCTGACCAACTGGAAGACCATCACCGGCTCGATCAAGCGGCTGCGCCAGATCGAGGACATGCTGAGCGGCGACACGCACGGGCTGACCAAGAAGGAGATCCTCGAGATCACCCGCGACCAGGAGAAGCTGGAGCGCTCGCTGGGCGGCATCAAGGAGATGGGCGGCCTGCCGGACATCCTGTTCATCATCGACACCAACAAGGAGAAGCTGGCGGTCGAGGAGGCCACCAAGCTCGGGATCCCGGTGATCGCGGTGCTGGACAGCAACTCCGACCCGGTCGGCGTCACCTACCCGATCCCGGGCAACGACGACGCGATCCGCGCGATCACGCTGTACTGCGACCTGATCTCGTCGGCGGTGCTGGACGGCATCAGCGCCGAGCTGGGCGCGTCGGGCCAGGATTACGGCGCGGCCGAGGATCTGCCGGTGGAGCTGGTCCCCGAGGTCTCGGCGTCCGAGCTGCAGGGCGTGATCGACGCCGCCCCGATGACCGAGCTGCCGGTCGAGGGCGAGCTGGCGGCCGCGCCCACGGCGTGATTTCGCGGCCCGCCCTCGCGGCGGGCGCCACCATAGGATGAAGCGGACGCACGCCTTGGCCGGACCGGCCAGGGCGCGCGCCCTGTTCGAGGAGAGAGGCTGATGGCCGAAGTGACGGCTGCCCTGGTCAAGGTGCTTCGCGAGAAGACCGGCGCGGGCATGATGGACTGCAAGAAGGCGCTGACCGAGAGCGGCGGCGAGATCGAGGCGGCGGTCGACTGGCTGCGCAAGAAGGGCCTCGCGGCAGCGGCGAAGAAGTCCGGGCGGGTGACCGCCGAGGGACTGGTCGGGGTTGCCTCGGCGCCGCAGGTGGCGGCGATGGTCGAGATCAACGCCGAGACCGATTTCGTCGCGCGCAACGAGGGCTTCCAGGCGTTCGTGGAGAGTGTGGCGAAGGCCGCACTCACGGTCGGCGAGGATCTGGAGGCGATACGCGGCGCAGTGCTGCCCGGCTCGGGCCATACCGTGGCCGAGGAGATGACACGGCTGATCGCGACCATCGGCGAGAACATGTCGCTGCGTCGGGCGCGGGTGCTGCGGGTGAAGTCGGGCGTGGTCGCGACCTACGTGCATGCGGCGCTGCGGCCCGGCCTGGGCAAGATCGGCGTACTGGCGGGGATCGAGGCGCCAAGCGAGAGCGAGGCGCTGGAGCTGCTCGGCCGTCAGGTCGGCATGCACGTGGCGGCGACGCGGCCGACCGCGCTGGACATCAGCGGCGTCGATCCGCAGGCGCTGGAGCGCGAGCGGGCGGTTCTGGTCGAGCAGGCGCGGGCTTCCGGCAAGCCGGACGCGATCATCGAGAAGATGGTCGATGGCCGGGTGCGCAAGTACTACGAGGAAGTGGTGCTGCTCGAGCAGGTCTGGGTGCATGACGGCGAGAGCCGGGTGAAGGTGGTGGTGCAGAAGGCGGGCGGCACGCTGACCGGCTTCGACCGGTTCCAGCTCGGCGAAGGCATCGAGAAGGAAGACGGCGACTTCGCCGGCGAAGTCGCCGCCGCCGCCGGCCTG